>JAFAGU010000376.1 GCA_019237595.1 Betaproteobacteria bacterium
GAGCTCCCAGCCGGCGGCGAGCAGGCTCTCCGTGTAGCCGCGCGGCAGCGCCTCCGGTGTCCTCGCGAAAGGGCTGAAGCGCCCGAGCGCCGCCGCCATGTGGATCTGCGGCCGCTTCCAGTCCGGGACGCGCCAATCGAAGAACGGGCTGTTCAGCCACAAGGCCCTCACGCGCGAGGCGCGCGTGCCTTCCTCCTCGCACCGTGCCGCATAGAGCGAGCAGACGAGACCGCCGGTCGAATGCCCGGCCAGGAGCACCGGCGCGCCGATCTCCTCGATCGCGCGCGATAGGTCGGCGAAGTATTCGGCGATGTCCTTGCAGAAGTTCGGATGCTGTCCGGGACGCAAGGAGCGTCCGTGCTTCCGCAGGTCGAGCGCATGGAAGGCGTAGCCCTCCGCGGCGAAGCGGCGCGCCATGTGCGCCTGGAAGAAGTAATCGTTGTACCCGTGGATGTAGAGCACCGGGCCGAGCGGCGCTTCCCCGCCCGGCAGGCGCACGAGCGTCGCCACGACTTCGCCGTCGTAGTCGTCGGGGAAGCGAAGCTCGAGCGCCTCGAACCCCGCGAGCAGCCGGTCAGGCCGCCAGCCGCTCATGCCGCTTCAGCGCCCAGTCGACGTGCTCGCGCACGAGCGCGGACGGGTGATTCTTCCTCGAAAGGAGGCTTCGCCTCACCTCCGGAGTGGACGGCGCGTTGCCAAGCGCCACCGCGATGTTTCGCAACCAGCGCTCGTAGCCGATGCGCCGGATCGGCGAGCCGCGCAGCCGCTCGTCGAATTCCGCTTCGCTCCACGCGAAAAGCGCCGCGAGGCTCGAGCCGTCGAGTCCGTTCCGAGGCGCGAAGTCCGGCTCCGCCGCGACCCGCGCAAAGCCGTTCCAAGGGCACACGGTCTGGCAGTCGTCGCAGCCGTAGACTCGGTTGCCGATGAGCGGGCGAAGCGCTTCCGGAATCGCGCTCCGGTGCTCGATCGTGAGGTATGAGATGCAGCGCCGCGCGTCGAGCTGGTAGGGGCCCCGGATCGCGCCGGTCGGACAGGCCTCGATGCAGCGCTCGCAGGTGCCGCAATGCCCGGACGCCTCCCCGTCGACGGGAAGCTCGAGCTCGCAGAGGATCTCGCCGAGGAAGAACCACGAGCCCTCGCGGTCGAGGAGCAGCGTGTGCTTGCCCCGCCAGCCGATCCCGGCGCGGCGCGCGAGCTCGACCTCCATGACCGGCGCTGAATCCGAGAAGGCGCGGTAGCGGAACGGCCCGATCGCCTGCTCGATCCGGTCGCAGAGTTTCTGCAGCCGAGATCGCAAGGTCTTGTGGTAGTCGCGGCCGCGCGCGTAGCGCGCGACCACCGCCTTCTCGCCGTCGCGCTCGACCTCGCGCGAGGAATCATTGAGGTAATCCATCCTGCACGAGAGCACGCGCGAGGTGCCCGCCTGCAGGGCGCCGGGCCGCGCCCGGAGCGCGCCGTGGCGCGCCATATACTCCATCTCGCCGTGCCATCCGCGCGCCAGCCAATCCATGAGCCTCGGCTCCGCCGCCGAGAGGTCCGCGTCGGCGATGCCGACCGCCTGGAAACCGAGCTCGCGGCCCCAGCGCTTGATGTCTGCGGCGAGCGCGACGGGATCGTAAGGCAAGGAAGCGGCCATTGCTGAATCTTAAGTTGCCCGATGAGTCGGCGACGTTGCAGCTCGGCGCGAACCTCGCGCCCGGGCTCGCGCCGGGACACGTGCTATGGCTGCGCGGCGAGCTCGGAACGGGAAAAACCACGCTCGTCAGGGGCCTGCTCAGGGCCCTGGGGCACGCCGGCGCAGTCAAGAGCCCGACGTACACGCTGGTTGAACTTTATTCGGTTTCGAGATTAAACTTGTATCACTTTGATTTTTATCGGTTCAAGGATCGGTCGGAATGGCTGACCTCGGGCTTCAGGGAGTATTTCGGCGCGGACTCGGCCTGTATCGTCGAATGGCCGGAGCGCGTCGGGGGATTGCTGCCTCCGCCGGATCTGGAGGTGGCGCTCGGCTTCGAGGAGCCGGGACGCAGCGCGGCGCTTGCCGCGCATACGCCTTTTGGGCAGCACTGGCTCTCCTCGCTGCGCTCGGGATAGAGGCCGCGCAGGCGCAGGTCGTCTCCAGTCGGATCTGGCCCGCGCGCGACTACACCCGGCTCACGATCGAATCGAAGCAGGAACTCAAATACAGCGTCTTCGCAGTGAAGGATCCCGAGCGGCTCGTGCTCGACCTCGAGGTGGGCGAGCTCTCTCCCGCGCTTGCCGAGCTGCACGGCAAGGTCACGACCGAGGATCCGTACATCCAGGGGCTGCGCGTCGCGCGCAACCGCCCCGGCGTCGTGCGCATCGTCCTCGACCTCAAGGCCGAGGTGAAGCCAGAGGTCTTCACGCTTGCGCCGATCGGCGAGTACGGCCACCGGCTCGTGCTCGACATCTACCCTGCCGTGGCGATCGATCCGCTGGCGCTGCTCATCGCCGAGAGCGAGAAGAAAGCGGCGGTCCTGACCGAGCCCGCAACCAGCGAGAAGCCGGTGCAGGAAAAGCCCAAGGTCGCACGCATGGCCACGGTCGTGATCGACGCGGGCCACGGCGGCGAAGACCCGGGGGCCATGGGGCGCCACGGCTCCCGCGAGAAGGACATCACGCTCGCGGTGGCGAGACGCCTGAAGACCCTCGTCGACGCGGAACCCGCCATGCGGGCGCTCCTCACGCGCGATGGGGACTACTTCCTGAAGCTCGGCGCCCGCGTGGAGAAGGCCCGCAAGGTCAAGGCGGACCTCTTCGTTTCGATCCACGCCGACGCCTTCGTGCGGCCCGACGCCCGCGGCTCGTCGGTGTTCGCGCTCTCGGAGCGCCGGGCGAGCTCCGAGGCAGCGCGCTGGCTCGCCAAGAAGGAGAACGACGCCGACTTCATCGGCGGCGTAAACCTGCGCCTGAAGGACAGCTACGTCGACCGCACGCTGATGGACCTTTCCCAGACCGCGACGATCGACTACAGCCTGCGCGTCGGCGATGCGGTGCTGCGGCGCATCGGCTCGGTGAATAGCCTGCACAAGGGCCGCGTCGAGCAAGCGAGTTTCGCCGTCCTCACAGCCTTCGACGTGCCGTCGATCCTGATCGAGACCGCCTTCATCTCGAACCCCGAGGAAGAGAAGCGGTTGAACGACGACGCCTACCAGGACAAGCTCGCGCGGGCCATCCTGGAGGGGATCCGCGACTACTTCGCGAAGCACCCGCCCCGGCCGCAGTCCACGCTCGCCCTCAACTGAAGCGCGCGCGCAGCCAGGCGACGAGCGCGGGCGATACCGAGAGCAGCACGATCCCGAGCACGACGAGCGTCAGGTTGGCGCGCACGAAGGCGATGTTGCCGAAGAAATACCCTGCGGCGCACATCGAGGAAACCCAGAGCACCGCCCCGCCGACGCAATAGGCAAGATAGCGCCCGTAAGGCATGCGTCCGATGCCCGCGACGAACGGCGCATAGGTGCGCACGATCGGCACGAAGCGCGCCAGGATGATCGTCTTTCCGCCGTGCCGTTCGTAGAACGCGTGCGCGCGCTGCAAGTGGACGGGATTCAGCCAGCGCGACTCGCGGTAGTGGAAGACTTTGGGGCCGATCCAGCGTCCCACCCAATAGTTGACGTTGTCCCCGCAGAGCGCCGCGGCGACGAGCGCGCCGGCAAGCACGGAGACCTGCATGCCGCCCACCGCCGCGATCGCGCCCGCGACGAAGAGGAGCGAATCCCCGGGCAGGAACGGCGCGACGACGAGCCCGGTCTCGCAGAAGACGATCAGGAAAAGCAGCCCGTACACCCATGCGCCGTGCTGAGCCACGAAGAGCTCGAGGTGGCGATCGAGATGCACGACGAGGTCCCACAGCCCGAGCACGAGGTCCATGCGCCGATTCTATATACTCGCCTCGTGACCGCGATCCGAGTGCTGCCCGATCTTCTCATCAGCCAGATCGCGGCCGGCGAAGTGGTCGAGCGGCCCGCCTCGGTGCTGAAGGAGCTGCTCGAAAACAGCCTCGATGCCGGCGCCCGCGCCGTCACCGTCGCCCTCGAAGAAGGCGGAACGCGACGCGTCCACGTGGAGGACGACGGCGCGGGCATCGAAGCGGCCGAGCTTGCGCTCGCGCTGGCGCGGCACGCTACGAGCAAGATCGCGAGCCTGCCGGACCTGGAGGCCGTCTCGACCATGGGCTTCCGCGGCGAGGCGCTCGCCTCGATCGCCTCCGTCTCGCGGCTTTCGCTCGTGTCGCGCACCGCGCGCGCGCCGCATGCGAGCTCCATCAGCGCCGAAGGAGGCCGCGTCGGCGAGCCGCGCCCGGCCGCGCGTTCGCCCGGGACCACGGTCGCGGTCGAGGACCTCTACTTCAATACGCCTGCCCGCCGAAAATTCCTGCGGAGCGAAGCCACGGAATTCGGGCACTGCGACGAGGTCTTCACGCGCGTGGCGCTCGCGCGGCCCGAGGTCGCGTTCGTCCTCAAGCACAACGGCCGCGTGAGCCGGCACCTGCGCGTGCAGGACGCGGCGGAACGGGTTGCCGCGCTGCTGGGATCGGAGCTCGTCGAAGCGGCCGTCCCCGTGGAGGCCGCCGCCTCCGGCACCCTGCACCTCACCGGCCTTGCCGGAGGCCCGAACGTCGCGCGCACTCGCGCCGACGCGCAATATTTCTTCGTCAACGGGCGCTTCGTCCGCGATCGCGTGCTTTCCCACGCGGCGCGCGAGGCGTACGCGGAGCTTCTGCACGGCGAGCGCCAGCCGGCCTACGTGCTCTTCCTGCAGATCGACCCGCGGCTCGTCGACGTGAACGTGCACCCGGCCAAGATCGAAGTGCGCTTCCGCGACCCCGGCGCAGTCCACCAATTCGTGCTGCACGCCCTGCAGCGAGCGCTTTCGGGCGGCGCGGCAGAGGCGCCGGTGGCCTACGCGCGAGTGGCAACGCAGCACGCCGTCGCGTCGCAAGGAACCTTCTCGCTCGCCCAGTCGGTCGCCTCCTATCAACCCTCGTTCCAGCGCTCCGAACCGGAACAAAGAACGCCGCAGGATGCGGAAAACCCGCTCGGCTACGCGCTCGCGCAACTGCACGGCATCTATGTGCTCGCGCAGAACCGCGAAGGGCTCGTGCTCGTGGACATGCATGCCGCGCACGAGCGGATCCTCATGGAAAAGCTGAAGAAGAGCCTCGACGTCGGCGGCGTTCAGCGCCAGGCGCTGCTCGTGCCCGCGGCCTTCCGCGCCGAGGCGCTCGAGGTGGCGCTCGCCGAGGAGAATCGCGAAGTGATCGAACGGCTCGGCCTGGAGCTCAGCGTCGCGGGCCCGGGTGAGCTCGCCGTGCGCGCGGCGCCTGCGCCGCTCGCCGGCGGCGACGTCGTGGGGCTCGCTCGCGGCGTGCTGGCGGAAATGCGGGAGTACGGCGCGAGCCGCGTGCTGGCCGACCGGCAGAACGAGCTCCTCGCTACGATGGCCTGCCATGCCGCGGTGCGCGCGAACCGCTCGCTTACCCCCGCGGAAATGAACGCGCTGCTTCGCGAGATGGAGGAGACCGAGCGTTCCGGGAGCTGCAACCATGGCCGGCCCACCTGGTACCAGCTCACCCTCGCCGACCTCGACAAGCTCTTCCTCAGGGGCCGTTGATGGCAAAGGTCATGATCATCACGGGCGGCGGCCGCGGCATCGGCGCCGAGACGGCGAAGCTCGCCTCGGCGGCCGGCTACGCCATCTGCGTGAACTACGTGCGCGATCGCGCCGCCGCCGAGAGTCTGCTGAAGGGGCTGACGACCAAGTGCATCGCGGTCGCGGGTGACGTGTCCAAGGAAGAGGACGTCCTCAGGATCTTCGCCGAAACCGACCGGGCGCTCGGCCGCGTGACCGTGCTCGTGAACAACGCCGGCATCGTCGACCGCTCGCAGCGCGTGGAGCAGATCAGCGCGGCGCGTCTCGAGCGCATGTTCGCCATCAACGTCACGGGCAGCTTCCTTTGCGCGCGAGAGGCGGTGAAGCGGATGTCCACCCGCCACGGCGGCGCCGGCGGCGCGATCGTGAATGTCTCCTCCGCGGCGGCGAAGCTCGGCAGCCCGAACGACTACGTGGACTATGCGGCCTCCAAAGGCGCGATCGAAAGCTTCACCGTCGGCCTGGCGAAGGAAGTGGGCGGCGAAGGAATCCGCGTGAACGCCGTCCGGCCGGGCGTCATCCGCACCGACATCCACCTCGCGAGCGGCGATCCTTCGCGGGTCGGGCGCATCGGCGGGGCCTCGCCGCTCGGGCGCCCCGGCGAGGCGGTGGAGGTGGCGCGCGCCATCCTCTGGCTCGCCTCGGACGAGGCTTCCTACACCACCGGCTCGATCCTCGACGTGACCGGAGGCCGCTGACGCGCCGGGCTTTCGCGCTCCTCGGCCCGACGGCGAGCGGAAAATCGGCGCTCGCGCTTCGGCTCGCCGAGGCGCTGCCGGTCGAGATCGTCTCGCTCGACTCGGCGCTCGTGTACCGCGGACTGGACATCGGCACGGCGAAGCCCTCGCCTTCCGAGCGCGAGCGCGTACCGCATCATCTGATCGACGTCGTGGATCCGGACGAGGCCTACTCCGCCGGAGCCTGGAGAGCGGCGGCGATCGAGGCGATCGAGGGAATTCTCTCCAGGGGTTGCGCGCCGCTGATCGTCGGCGGCACGATGCTTTACTACCGGGCGCTCGCCGCGGGGCTCGATGCCCTTCCTTCCCGCGACGTGCACATCCGCAAGCAGATCGACGCTGAAGCCATCGAGCGGGGCTGGCCGGCGCTGCATGCCGACCTCGCGCGCGTCGACGCGGCGAGCGCGGCGCGGATCATGCCGAACGACGCCCAGCGCATCCAGCGCGCGCTCGAGGTGTGGCGCATGACGGGCCGGCCCCTCAGCAGCCAGCGCGGCGCGGCGGCACCGAGCCTGCCCTTCCAGCTGAAGGGCTTCGCGCTGCTGCCCACAGACCGCGATCAGCTCAAGAAGGGCATCGAGCGCCGGTTCGACGCGATGCTCGCGCGCGGGCTCCTCGAGGAAGTCGAGGCGCTTAAGAAGCGCTACCGCCTGTCCGCGGAAAGCCCCAGCATGCGCGCGGTCGGATACCGGCAGGCCTGGGCGTTCCTGGCGGGCGCGATCGATCGCACCGAGATGCGCGAGCAGGCGATCGCGGCGACGCGCCAGCTCGCCAAGCGGCAGATGACCTGGCTGCGAAGCGCTTCGAGCGAGTTTCGCTCGCTACTCCGGCTGGACGCCGGCGGCGGCGAGGATGCGCCGGTAGCTTTCCAGCTGCTCCTTGACGAGCTCGGCGAGGCGCTCGGGCGGCGCGGGCGCTAGCAGGAATCCCTGTTTTTCCGCCGCGGCGTGCACCTCCGGGCGCTGCATGGCCGCGAGGAACTCGCGCGAGAGTCGCTCCTGGATCTCCTTCGGCATGCGCGGCGGACCGAAGAGCCCTGCCCACGACGTGAGCGAGAACTTCGGCATGCCGGCCTCGGCGATCGTCGGCACCTCCGGCAGGCTCGGCGATCGCCTCGGGAGCGTGGTGACGAGCGCGCGCAGCCGGCCCTCGCGCAGGTGGGAAAGCGTCGTGCCGGAGGAGACCACCATGAATTGGACCCGGCCGGCGAGGAGATCGGTCACGGCCTGCGGCTCGCCCTTGTAGGGCACGTGGACCATCTGGATGCCGGCGAGCGACGCGAAGTAAGCGGTCGAGACGATGCCCGTCGTATTGCCGGTCGCGTAGTTCAGCTTCTCGGGATTCGCGCGCGCATAGTCGATAAGCTCCGCGAGCGTGCGCGCCGGCACGTCGGGATGCACGACCATGAAGAAGGTGTACCGGCCGACGTCCGCGACCGGCGTGAAGTCGGCCGACGGATCGTACGGCGGCGTCTTCTTCATCGCCGGGACCGCCGACATCGGGCTGTTGGTGGCCATGAGGAGCGTGTAGCCGTCGGGAGCCGCGCGGGCGACTTCGCTCGCCGCAATGGCGCCGTCTGCTCCGGCGCGGTCCTCGACGAGCATCGGCTGCCCGAGCGCCTGGCCGACCGGCGCGGCGATGAGCCGGGCGATCGTGTCGGTCGCCGAGCCGCCGGGGAACGGCACCACGAGGCGCACCGGCTTGGAGGGAAACGCCTGCGCGAGCCCCTCGGCCGGCGGCGCAGCGAGCGCCGCGAGAACGAGCCACCATCCGGGCCTCAATCGCATCTCCTCCTCCTTACTCGTTCTTCCAGACGCCCCGGATATTAAGCGCGGCGAGGAAAAACTGCAGTCCGATGAGCGCGTAGGCGCCGTCGTGCAAGCCCCACGCCACCCACAGCACGTTGCTCGCGAGGAACACCCAGAAGCCGGCGGCGCGCTTGCGCGCCGAGCGCGAAGCGACCAGCCACGCCGCGGCCACGGTCGCCGCCATGGCGGGCCACTGCAGGAGGTCGAGATAGTCCATCGCCCAGGTCAGACAATAAAATCCGGTGTCACGTTCGAGGGGCGCACATGGAATTGGGCATCGTGGGACTGGGAAAGATGGGCGCAGGCATGGCCCGGCGGCTCGCGCGCGCCGGCGTGCGCGTGGTCTGCTACGACCAATCCGACGCGGCCCGCGAGGCGATCGCGCGCGAGAAGAACATCGAATGCGTCGAGAACCTCGCGGCGCTCTGCGCGAAGCTCGTCGGCGAGCGGGTGCTCCTCGTCATGCTTCCCGCCGGCGAGGCGGTCGAGGCGACGATCCGCGATCTCCTGCCGCTCGTCTCCTCGGGGGACACGATCGTCGACGGCGGCAACAGCTACTACCGCGATTCCAAGCGCCGGGCGCTTGCGCTCTCGCAACAAGGCCTGCGCTACATCGACGCCGGCGTCTCCGGCGGCGTGCATGGCGAGGCGCACGGCTACTGCCTCATGCTGGGCGGCACGCCGAAGTCGATCGAGATCTTCGAGCCTTTCGCGAGGCTCCTCGCCCCGGGAGCGGAGCGCGGCTGGCTGCACTGCGGGCCGAGCGGCGCCGGACACTTCGCGAAGATGATCCACAACGGAGTGGAGTACGGGATGATGCAGGCGCTCGCCGAGGGCTTCGCGCTCATCGCTGCACGGCCCGAGCTCGACATCGATGCGGCGCGCCTCGCCGAGACATGGCGCCACGGGAGCGTCGTGCGCTCCTGGCTCCTCGACCTTTGCACGACAATCCTGCAGGAAAACGAAACGCTCGAGGGCGTTGCGCCCGTTGTGGCCGACTCCGGCGAAGGACGCTGGACCGCGCTCGAGTCGATCGAGCTCGGCGTGCCGGCGCCGGTCATCACCCTCGCGCTCATGGGGCGTTTCTCGAGCCAGGGCCGCTCCGATTACGCACGGCGGCTCCTCGCCCTGATGCGCACCGGATTCGGCGGACACCCGTTCACCAAGAGCGGATGATCGTCGTCGTGATGGGCGTCTCGGGGTCGGGCAAGTCGACGATCGGCCCGGCCCTCGCCCGCGCGCTCGAAGTCCCTTATCTCGACGCGGATGATTTTCATCCACCGGAGAACGTCGCCAAGATGGCCGCCGGCGTTCCCCTCGGCGACGCGGACCGCGCACCGTGGCTCGCGCGCATGAACGAACGCCTGCGAACGCTTGATCGCCAGGGCGAATCAGCGGTGCTCGGCTGTTCGGCGCTAAAGGAAAGGTACCGCCGCGTGCTGCGCGAAGGCGTTCGCGATTTTCGGCTCGTCTACCTCCACGCGCCCTTCGAGGTGATCTCGCGCCGGGTCGCGCAGAGACAGCACCGCTACATGCCGGCGAGCCTGCTCGCGAGCCAGTTCGATACGCTCGAGCCGCCGGACGAGGCGATCTCGATCGACGTATCGCAGCCGCTCGAGCGCTGCGTGGCGCTCGCCGTCTCCGGGCTGCGCGGCTAATCCCCGCGCGCCGCGCCTTCCCGTCTGGGGTCCACTCCGCCGCGCCAGAACGCGGCCGGCCCGGCTTGCACCCGCTCGAGGCCGTGCAAGCCGCTCTCCATCTCGCGGATGGCGACCTCGTGCCCGCGCTCGGCGAGGATCGCGGCGAGCGGCTCGTAGCGCGTGCCGAGCTCGATCTCGACCGGGCCGCCGCGGCTCCCGAAGTTGGGCATGGCGATCGCGGAAGCGAGGTCGCGCCTCCAGTCGAGCACCGCCACGAGCGTCTTGGCGACGTAGTTGATGATGAAGGAGCCGCCCGCGGAGCCGATCGCCAGGCGCACGTTCCCTTCCCGGTCGAACACGATCGTCGGCGCCATGCTGCTGCGGGGCCGCTTGCCCGGGCCGACCTCGTTCGGCCCGCCCGGAGCGAAGTCGAAGTCCGTGAGCTCGTTGTTGAGCAGGAACCCGTCGACGAAAACCCGGCTGCCGAACGGGGCCTCGATGCTCGTCGTCATGGAAGCGACGTTGCCTTCGCCGTCGACGATCACGAAGTGGCTCGTCCCGGGAACCTCGCCTTGCGCCGCGGGGGCGGCACGGCGCCCGCGAGCGCCGATGCCTTTCGCCCAGTCATCCAGGTAGGCAGGCGAAAGAAGCTTCGCCGTCGGAACCGTCGTGAAATCTGGGTCGCCGACGAAGCGCGCGCGATCCCGGAACGCAAGTCTCCCCGCTTCGGCGAAGTAATGTGCGGCGTCCGCGGAATCCGGCGCCGCCTGCGGGAAGGGCGTGCGCTCGAGCAGCGCCAGGATCTGAAGCACCGCGATCCCGCCGGAAGAGGGCGGCGGCATGGAGCACACGCGCCACTCGCGGTAAGGGCCGCAGACCGGGGAGCGCTCGACTGCGCGGTAAGCCGCGAGATCGACCGCCGTCATCCCGCCCGGCGCCGCGCCGGAGGCGACGGCACGGACGATGTCTTCCGCGATGCGACCCTTGTAAAGCGCGTCCGCGCCTTTCTGCGCGATCGCCCGAAGCGTCGCGCCGTAGTCGCGGTTGACGAGCTTCGCACCCACGGGCTTGGGCCGCCCATCGCGCTCATAGAAGAGCGTCGCGCTGCGCGGCGCAAAGCGATCGCTCGAGAGGAGCGCATGCAGGCGTGGCGATACAGCGAAGCCCTCCTCGGCGCTGAAGATCGCCGGCGCGAAGAGCTCTTCCCACCCGAGGCGTCCGTGCCGCGAATGCGCGAGCTCGAGCATGCGGATCGCCCCGGGCACCCCGACCGAGCGCCCGCCCGCGATCGCCTCGAAGATGGGAAGCGGCTTCCCTTGCGCGTCCAGGAACCGCTCCCGCCGGGCGCTCGCCGGCGCGGTCTCGCGCCCGTCGTACGCGTGGAGCGACCGATCCTTCGCCGACCAGTAGAGGAGGAACGCGCCGCCGCCCACGCCGGAGCTCTGCGGCTCGACGAGGCCGAGCATCGCCTGGACTGCGACCGCCGCGTCGGCCGCCGTGCCGCCCTGGCGGAGGACCGAGGCGCCCGCATCGGCGGCGAGCGGATTCGCCGCGACGACGAGATAGCGGCTTTCGCCATGAGCGAGCGCGCAGAAAAGAAAAAGGGCGGCCGCAGCCGCCCTTTTGCATGCCTCTCGAGCCGAGTGCTTCACACCATCAGCGGCACGACGAGCAGCGCGACGATGTTGATGATCTTGATGAGCGGGTTGACCGCCGGGCCGGCCGTGTCCTTGTAGGGGTCGCCGACCGTGTCGCCGGTCACCGCGGCCTTGTGCGCTTCCGAGCCCTTGCCGCCGAAGTGCCCGTCCTCGATGTACTTCTTGGCGTTGTCCCAGGCGCCGCCGCCGGTGCACATGGAGATGGCGACGAAGAGGCCGGTGACGATCGTGCCCATCAGCACGCCGCCGAGCGCCTGCGCGCCGGCGCTGCCCCCGAACACCCAGCCGAAGCCCAGGCCCACGACCACGGGCACGAGCACCGGCAGGAGGGAAGGAAGCATCATCTCCTTGATCGCCGCGCGCGTGAGGAGGTCGACGGCCGTGCCGTATTCGGGCTTCGCCCGTCCTTCCATGATGCCGGGGATCTCCTTGAACTGGCGCCGCACTTCCAGCACCACCGAGCCCGCCGCGCGCCCGACCGCCTCCATCGCCATCGCGCCGAAGAGGTAGGGCACGAGGCCGCCGATGAAGAGCCCGACGATCACGAAGTGGTTCGAGAGGTCGAACGAAACCGACTTCCCGGAGCTCTCGAGCGCGTGCGTGAAGTCGGCGAAGAGGACCAGCGCCGCGAGGCCTGCGGAGCCGATGGCGTAGCCCTTCGTGACGGCCTTGGTGGTGTTGCCCACCGCGTCGAGCGGATCGGTGATGTTGCGCACGGAGTCGGGAAGATCGGCCATCTCGGCGATGCCCCCGGCGTTGTCCGTGATGGGCCCGTAGGCGTCCAGCGCGACGATGATGCCCGCCATGGAGAGCATCGAGGTCGCCGCAATGGCGATCCCGTAGAGACCGGCGAGGGCGTAGGAAAGCACGATCGCCACGCACACCGCGAGGACGGGCCAGGCAGTGGACTTCATGGACACGCCCAGGCCGGCGATGATGTTCGTCGCATGGCCGGTGGTGCTCGCCTGCGCCACGTGCTGGACCGGCGCGTATTCCGTGCCCGTGTAGTACTCGGTGATCCACACGAGGAAGCCCGTGAGCGCCATGCCGACGACCGCCGTCCCGTAGAGATTCCACACCGTGATGGAGCGCATCGAGCCGGCGATCTCGAACGGCACTTCCTTGACGATGTCGCCCATCAGCCATGCGGTGATGGGGTAGAAGGCGATCAACGCGATGACGCCCGCGACGATGAGCCCGCGGTAAAGCGCCGGCATGACGTTCTTGTCGCCAGGATTCGCCTTCACGAACCACGTTCCCACGATCGAGGCGATGATGGCGAAGCCGCCGATCGCGAGCGGGTATACGAGCGCCGCGGGCGAAGTGGACTTCACCATGAGCGCGCCGAGGAGCATCGTCGCGATGATCGTCACGGCGTAGGTCTCGAAGAGGTCCGCCGCCATGCCGGCGCAGTCGCCGACGTTGTCGCCGACGTTGTCGGCGATCACCGCGGGGTTGCGCGGGTCGTCCTCGGGAATCCCGGCCTCCACCTTGCCGACGAGGTCCGCGCCCACGTCGGCGCCCTTGGTGAAGATGCCGCCGCCCAGACGAGCGAAGATGGAAATGAGCGAGGCGCCGAAGCCCAGGCCGATGAGCGGATGGATGACGTGGCCGAGGTTCGAGCGGTCCACCGCGTTGGCATAGAGGAGGCCGAAGTAGCCCGCCACGCCCAGGAGCCCCAGGCCGACGACGAGGAGTCCGGTAATCGCGCCGCCGTTGAAGGCGACCTGCAGGGCCTCGTTCAGCCCGACGCGCGCCGCCTCGGCGGTGCGCACGTTCGCGCGCACGGAGATGTTCATGCCGATGACGCCGCAGGCGCCGGAGAGCACGGCGCCGAGGAAGAAGCCCCACGCCGTCGACCAGCCCAGGCCGGGCACGAAGCCGATGACGAGGAAGAGCACGATGCCGACCATGGCGATGGTCTTGTATTGCCGCCAGAGATACGCAACCGCGCCCTCGCGGACCGCGGCCGAGATCTCGCGCATGCGCTCGTTGCCGTCGGGCAGGCGCAGGATGCGGCCGATCTGCCACGCCCCATAGACGATTGCGAGAGCCGCGCAAACGAGCGCGAAGACGAGAGCGCCGGTCATTGTGTTCTATCCCCCAAGAAAGGCGCGGAATTTTATCAGGAGAGCGCCTGCAGGGCGCGCTGCGAGACCTCGTCGACCTTTCCGAGGCCCGAGATCCTGCGGTACTTCGGCGCGGCGGGCTGGCCGGTGGAGGACCACGTGCCGTAGTACTCGACGAGGGGGCGGGTCTGGGCTCGATAGACGTCCAGGCGCTTCTTCACCGTCTCCTCCCGGTCGTCGTCGCGCTGCACGAGCGGTTCGCCGGTCTCGTCGTCGAGCCCCTCGCGCTTGGGCGGATGGAAGCTCACGTGGTAGGTCCGCCCGGAGGAGGGATGCACGCGCCGCCCGCTCATGCGCGTGATGATCTCGTCATCCGGCACGTCGATCTCGAGCACGTAGTCGAGCGCCACGCCCGCCGATTTCATGGCTTCGGCCTGGGGGATCGTGCGCGGGAAGCCGTCGAACAGGTAGCCCTTCGCGCAGTCGGCCGCCTTCAGCCGCTCCTTCACGAGCCCGATGATGATGTCGTCGGAGACGAGCTGGCCCGAATCCATGACCTTCTTCGCGGCGATTCCGAGCGGCGTGCCCGCCTTCACCGCCGCGCGCAGCATGTCGCCCGTCGAGATTTGCGGGATGCCGAAGCGAGCCTTGATGACGTTCGCCTGCGTCCCCTTTCCCGCGCCCGGCGGTCCGAGCAGTATCAGCCGCATCTCTCAGCCTCCTCCCTTTGCCGCAAGCATTGTACGGACCGCCTCGAGGTCGGCCGGCGTGTCAACGCCCGGCGGGACGTCCTCGTCGCTCACCACGACCGCGATGCGGTAGCCGTGCCACATCATGCGCAACTGTTCCAGCGCCTCGGCGCGCTCGATTTGACACACCTCAAGCCGCGCGTATTCGCGGAGGAAACCGGCACGGTAGGCGTACAGGCCCGCATGGCGGTAGCACGCCGGGTCGCCCTCGCGCGGGTACGGAATGCGCGAGCGCGAAAAGTACAGCGCCCTCCCCTTCGCGTCCATCACGACCTTGACGACGTTCGGGTTGGAAAGCGAGGCGGCGTCGTGGATCGCGTGGCAGGCGGTCGCGGCGGCAGCCGCGTCGTCGTGGCGAAGTGCGTGCGCCACTGCGGCCACGAGCCGAGGCGGCACGAGCGGCTCGTCACCCTGAACATTCACGACGATCTCGCCATCGGCAAGGCGGAGCTGGCGCGCGGCTTCGGCGAGACGGTCGGTGCCGGAAGGATGGGTGGCGGAGGTGAGAAGCGCCGAGAAGCCGTGCGCACGCACGGCCGCCGCGATGCGCTCGTCGTCCGTCGCGACGTGCACGGCCGCCGCGCCGCTTTGCGCCGCCCGCTCGCACACGCGCACGACCATCGGCTTGCCGGCGAGGTCCGCGAGCGGCTTTCCAGGAAAGCGGCTGGAGGCGTAGCGCGCCGGGATGACGACGGTGAAGGCCGTCGCAGCGCTCAAGCGATCTCTTCTTCCGGCGGAAGCTTCCGCGCCTCCTCTTCGAGCATCACCGGGATGCCGTCCTTCACCGGGTAGGCGAGCCGGTCCGCGCGGCACGCGAGCTCGGCCGCGTCCTTGCGATAGACGAGCCTCCCCTTGCACAGGGGGCACACGAGGATCTCAAGCAGCTTTGGATCGACTGCACTCATTCAGTTTGCGCAGGAGCCACTCAGGAAAGCGCGGGGCGAGCTCCGCGCTGACCGGCAGTACCCACCAGTGGGGCTGCGCGGCGCGGCGCAATTTTACCGCGTCCTTCTCCGTCATCACGAGCGCCCGGCCATCGCCGAACACGAGCTCTTCCGGGCGAAAGGCGTGATGGTCGGGAAACGCGTGCGGCTCGATGCGCAGGCCGATGGCACGCAAGTGCAGGAAGAAGCGCTCCGGGTTGCCGATGCCGGCCACCGCATGGAGCGTCTCGCCCGCGAACGCGCTCGCCGGGCGCCGGTCGTTCGCATCCGTCATCCGGTGGAGCAGGCTCCCCTCGAGGCGCATGGCAAATGCGCCGGGCCATTCCAGGCCGTTCGCCACGACAGCGTCGACGCTTCGAAGGCGCGAGGCCGGCTCCCGCAGCGGCCCCGCCGGAAGCAGCCGGCCGTTGCCCAGGCCGCGGGAATCGAGCACCGCGATCTCGATGTCGCGCCGGAGCGCGTAGTGCTGCAAGCCGTCGTCGAGGATGAGCACATCCACTTCCCGGTGCCGCTCGAGCAGCGCCCGCGCCACGGCCGCGCGGTCCTCCCCGACCCATACGGGACAACCGCTGCGCCTCGCCATGACGACCGGCTCGTCGCCTACTTCCGCGGGCTCCGAGACCATGGCAGCCTCGCGAGGGCCGGCGCCAACCGAGCCGTAGCCGCGCGAAACGATGGCCGGCGATCGTCCCTGGCGCCGCAGGAATTCCGCGATCCACAGGACGAGCGGCGTCTTGCCGCTGCCGCCCACCGTGATGTTGCCGACGACGATCACCGGAACCCCGGGATGCGCGCTCTTCAGCAGCCTCAGCGCATAGAGCATCCTCCGGGCGGCGACGACGGCGCGGAAGGCAAGGCTCGCCGGCCAGAGCAGCCAGGCCAGGGCGGCGGGGCGGCGCCAGGGGTCCACGACTACTTGCTGGACTGCGTGGTGAAGGTGATTTGCGAGAGGCCGGCGACGCGCGCCGCCTCCATCACGCGAACGACCGACTGGTGCGTGGCATTCGCATCGGCGCTGATGACGATGATCGGGTCCTTCTGGTTCATCGCCGCCCGCCGCAGCACGTCGGCGAGCGCCTCCACCGTCGTGAAGGGCGTCGGAGAATGGTTGATCACGTACTGGCCCTGGGAATTCACGAGGACGTTCACCTCGTTCGGCCGCTCGAGCTGCTTGTCGGCCTCGGCGGTGGGCAGGTTGATCTGCAGCTCGGTGTACTTCGAGTACGTGGTGGTGATCATGAGGAAGATCAGGATCACCATCATCACGTCGATCAGCGGCACGAGGTTGATCTCGAGCGGCTCCTCGCCCTTTCCGCGCCGGAAATCCATCTAGCCGCGGGGCTGGCCGCCCTGGAAGTCCATGCGCTCGCCGTGCACGATGTCGACGAGCTTCGAGGCCTGCTGCTCCATCTCCACGACCAGCGTCGCCACCTTGTTCTTGAAATGCCGGTACATGATGAGCGCCGGGATCGAGATCGCGATGCCGAAGGCGGTGTTGTAAAGCGCCACCGAGATGCCGTGCGCGAGCTGCTGCGGGTTCGTGCCGCCGGGCGCCTGCGAGCCGAAGATCTCGATCATGCCGATCACCGTGCCGAAGAGCCCGAGGAGCGGCGCGGCGGTGGCGATGGTCCCGAGCGTGGTGAGAAAGCGCTCCATGTCATGGGCCACCGCGCGGCCCGCCTCCTCGATCGCCTCCTTCATGACGTAGCGCGAGCTCTTCTGGTTGCGCAGCCCGGCGGCGAGCACCGCGCCAAGCGGCGAATCCTTCGCGAGCTTCTCGATGATCTCCTGGTTGGTCCCCTGGCGCTTGTAGACCGTCACCACCTGCTCCAGCAGCGTGGGGGGAACGATCTTCTTGTCGCGCAACGAAATGGAACGCTCGATGATGAGCGCCACGGCGATGACCGAGGCGAGCAGGAGGAACCAGATCGGCCATCCTGCGGCCTGGATGATTGCGAACAACGCGAGTTCCCCGTGCCTTTCCTGCCCGCGTCGACGATGTCGCACGGGATTTCGTTCTTGAGTGGCGGCGACTTTAAGCCAAATTCTCGCGGCGCGGCAAGTTTGCGCGCTGCACCAACGAAGCGCGCGAAGTCACGGTCCAGCGATCGCTTGTAGTACAGACAGCGATATCCACAAGATTCTGTGGATAAGTTTGTGGATGGACGATGAATAGCGGTCCGCTTGCTTCGCAAATCTTCGGCAAAGTCGGTCCCGATCAAAATTTGAGCAGTGTTTTCCCTTTGGCGAACAGTAGTTTATGGAAAAGAATCGGCCTCCGCGCGGTCTTCGGGCAAGCGGAGGCGGGCCGTCGGCGGGAATGTGGATTACTGCGGACGGCTCCCCTCTCCCTAAAGCGCCTCGGAGCGGCGCTTTACGTGCACGTAAGGGGCCACTTCAGGCGCCTTGTAGTGCCGCAACGCAGGCATAGTTCGAGGCAGCCATGACGAGCGACGTCCTCACGGTTTCCCAGCTGCTCCGAAGCGTGCGCGACACGATCGAGCGGCGCTTTCCGCTGCTGTGGGTCCGGGGGGAAGTCTCCAACCTGTCGCGCGCGAGCTCGGGCCATTGCTATTTCACGCTGAAGGACGGCGGCTCCCAGGTCGATTGCGTGATGTTCCGCAGCCGCTTGGCGGCGCTCGACTGGCCGCTCGCCGACGGGGACCGCGTGGAGGCGCGCGTGCTCGTGACGCTCTACGAGCCGCGAGGGCGCTTCCAGCTGAACGTCGAGGCGCTGAGGAGAGGCGGGCTCGGGCCGCTCTACGAGCGCTTCCTCCAGCTCAAGGCGCGGCTCGAGGCCGAGGGCCTCTTCGATCCTGCGAAAAAGCGCCCTTTGCCGCGCTTTCCGCGCGCCATCGGCGTCGTCACCTCGCTCCAGGCGGCGGCGCTTCGCGACGTGCTCACCACGCTCGCGAGGCGCAATCCCGCCGTTCCCGTGATCGTCTATCCCGTGCCGGTGCAGGGCGAAGGCGCCTCCGAGCGGATCGCTGCCATGCTCGCGCGAGCGAACGATCGCGCCGAATGCGACGTCCTCCTCCTCGTGCGCGGCGGCGGGTCCCTCGAGGACCTGTGGCCGTTCAACGAGGAGCGTGTCGCTCGCGCTTTGCGGGCCTCGCGGCTGCCGGTAGTCGCCGGTATCGGCCACGAGACCGATTTCACCATTGCGGACTTCGCCGCCGACCATCGCGCCCCGACGCCCACCGGCGCGGCGGAGCTCGCGAGCCCCTTGCGCGCGGAGCTCCTCGCGCGCATCGGCGAATGCGCGCGCTGCATCTCCCGCGACGCCAGGCGCCAGCTCGGCTACGCGGCGCAGGCGGTCGATGCCGCGGCGAAGCGGCTCGTCCATCCGGCGGCACGCCTCAAGGCCGCGCGGCAGGACCTCGTCCACCTCGGCGCGCGGCTCGCCGGAGCGTTCCGCGCGCGCGTGGACCGGCTTTGCGCGCGAAGGGAGACGCTGGAAGCAGCGCTGCGCAGCCTCGATCCCTCCGCCGTCCTTGCGCGCGGCTATAGCATCACACGCGACGGCGCGGGCCGGATCGTGCGCGACGCCGCCGGCGTGGAGACCGGCGGGCGCATCGTCACCACGCTCGCGCGAGGATGGCTGGAAAGCGAAGTGCGCAAGAAAGGATGATCGGCGGGGGATAATCCGGCGATGGCACATCGTCTCACCAAGATCGCGACCCGTACGGGCGACGGCGGCGAAACGGGCCTCGGCGACGGGCGGCGCGTCGGCAAGGACACGCCGCGCGTGCGGGCGCTGGGCGACGTCGACGAGCTCAACTCCGCCGTCGGCCTCGTGCTCGCGGAGCCGCTGCCCGCCGAAGTGAGGGAGGCGCTCGCGCGCGTGCAGCAGGACCTCCTCGACCTCGGAGGCGAGCTCAGTATCCCGGGCCACTCCCTCGTCGGCGCGCCGCACGTCGAGCGCCTCGACGGCTGGCTCGAAGCCTGGAACGCGGGCCTGCCGCCTTTGAAGGAATTCATCGTGCCGGGCGGAACGCGGGCCGCCGCCGCGGCGCACCTTGCCCGCACGGTTTGCCGCCGCGCCGAGCGCAGCGTCGTCGCGCTCGGCCGCGAGGAAAAAGTCGGCGAGCCCGCCCGCCAATACCTCAACCGGCTTTCCGACCTCCTGTTCGTCGCGGCGCGCGCGGTCAACCTCCGCGCAGGCGGCGAGGACGAGCAATGGCGTCACGAGCGGAAGAAGCGCTGAGCAGCGCCTCGGGACGGCCCGCGAGCCCCGATCCGCTGGTCGGGCTCCTGGGCGACTGCGGGCGAGGGGACCGGGACGCCTTCGAGCGGCTCTACCGCGCCAGCTCGGCGAAACTGTATGGCGTTGCCGTCCGTATATTGAGGCGTGAAGACTGGGCCGAGGAAGTCCTGCAGGACTGCTACGTGAGCATCTGGACGCACGCGCCGGAATACCGCCCCGGGCTTGCGGCGCCCATGACCTGGATGACGAGCATCGTGCGCAACCGCTGCCTCGACTGGCTGCGGCGGCCGCGCCCGGAGGTCCCCGACGAGGACGGTTCGGCGACGGAGCAGGCCGAAAGCGCCGATGCGGGGCCGCTCGCCCTCCTCGAGAGCTCGACCGAGGCGGGCGCCCTCGCGCGGTGCCTGGCTACGCTCGAGGCGCGCCAGCGCCAGGCGATCGCCCTCGCTTTCTACGACGGGCTTTCGCATTCGGAGCTCGCCCACCACCTGCGCCAGCCGCTGGGCACCGTGAAGACTTGGGTGCGCCGCGGCCTGCTGCGCCTGAAGGACTGCCTTGGATTACCGCAATAAGCCCGAGCTCGCGGAGCGCCTGGCAGGCGAATATGTCCTCGGGACGCTCCGCGGCCCGGCGCGTGCGAGGTTCCGCCGGTGGATGGCCCAGGACGGGGCCGTCGCGCTCGCCGTGCACGAATGGGAAGCGCGGCTCTCGCCGCTCGCCGATGCAGTGGCGCCGCAGAGGCCACCCGGGCGCGTGTGGAACGCCATCGAGTCGCGGCTTGGCGAGCGCCGCCGGCGCGGCTTTTTCTGGCAAGGCCTTGCATGGCTCGCGAGCGGCGCCGCAGCCGCCATGCTGGCGATGGCGTTCCTGCTTCCGGCCCTCAAGCCCGCGCCCGCGGCCTACGTCGCCCTGTTGACCGATCCCAAGACGCAGCGGGCGGTGCTCTACGTGAGTGCCGATCGCAAGGGGACCGCGCTCCGCGTGAAGGCCCTGGATCCGTCCATCCGCGTCGCCGATGGGAGCCTCGAGCTCTGGGCGCTGCCCCGCGGGGGAAAGCCGCGCTCGCTGGGTCTCGTCCCGGGCGAGCGAGGCGTGCTCCCGCTCGGCGCAGTGGCCGACCAGGCCCTGGGCGACGTTCCGATGCTCGCGGTGAGCCTCGAGCCGAAGGGCGGATCGCCGACCGGCGCCCCCACGGGTCCCGTCCTATACTCGGGACCGTGCGTGAAGGACTGGTAGACCCGCTGGAAGGCGGCGGCCGACACCGGCTGCTGATCGTCGACGACGAGGAATCCACGCGCCTGCTGCTCGCCCGGATCCTCTCTACCGAGCTCGACGCGGAAGTCCAGCTCGCCGGCACGTCCGAGCAGGCGCTCAGGCTCACGCGCAACTACGTCTACGATGCGATCCTGCTCGACCTGCTCATGCCGGGCGACGGCGGCCTCGCGATCCTGCGCGACCTGCGCTCGGGACCGCCGAACGCGACGACGCCCGTGATCGTCGTGTCGGTGGTGTCCGACGCGGGCATGATCGCCGAATGCACCGCCGCCGGCGCGAACGCGTACCACAAGAAGCCGGTCCGACGTGAATCGCTCGTGCGCACGGTGCGCGAGCAGCTTGCCGCGCGCACGCGCGGCCCCGCAAGCTAGGAGGAAACGCGATGGCGGAAGTGCGCATCTACAACGTCGATTCGCTGGGCAAGCCGCTGGGCGCGTACTCGCATGTCGCGCGCGCCAAGGCGAGCGAGTTCCTTTTCATCGCCGGCATGGTGTCGGCCGCGGAGGGCTTCGACGCGCAGTGCTCCGGCGCGTTCTCGCAGATCGAGCAGGCTTTGAAATCGGCGGGCGCCGGATGGTCGAACATCGTCCAGTTCACGACCTATCTCGTGCACTCGCAGGACATTCCGCGCTTCATGGAATGGCGCAAGCGCGAGTTCCCCAGGCTCTTCCCGAACGGCGCCTACCCGCCCAACACGCTCCTCATCATCGACCGCCTGGTTCGCGAGGAATTCCTCATCGAGGTCCAAGCCGTCGCGGCCCTCTGAGCGTCAGTCGGCGCTCGCGCCCGAGCGCTTGACCAGCGGCGCGTAGGTCTTCAGCTCCTTCTCGACGAACGCCGTGAAAGCCGCGGGCGAGCGCACCGTCGGCGTCTCGGAGCCCATGGCGCGGAGCTTCTCCTTCACCTCCGGATCGTCCATCGCCTTCAGCGTCTCGGCGGAGAGCCGCTCGACCACGGCCTCCGGCGTCTTCGCCGGCGCCATCAGGCCCCACCAAGTCGTCATGTCGAAGCCCTTGAGGCCCGATTCGTCGAGGGTCGGCAGCTCCGGAAGAAAGGCGCTCCTCCTCGGCGTCGTCACGGCGAGCGCCCGCACCCGGCCCGACTGGATGTTGGGAAGCGCGCTCGCCAGGTTGTCGAACATCAGCTGCACGCGCCCGGCGAGGAGGTCGAGGACCGCCGGCGAGGAGCCCTTGTAGGGAATGTGGACCATGTACGTCCCAGTCATCTGCTTGAAGAGCTCGCCGGCAAGATGGCCGGTGGATCCCGTCGAGCCGGAGGCGAAATCGAGTTTCCCGGGATTCTCCTTCAAGTAGGCGATCAGCTGCCTGACGTCCTTGACCGGAAGGTCGTTGTTGACGACGAGCACGTTCGGCACCTGGACTACGAGCGCCACATGGCGGAAGTCGCGCACCGGGTCGTAGGGAAACTTCGGGTACAGGGCAGGATTGATCGCGTGGGTGGCGATGGCGCCCATGACGAGCGTGTAGCCGTCCGGGGCGCTCTTCGCGACGAAATCGGCGGCGATGTTTCCGCCCGCGCCGGTCTTGTTCTCCACGACGACCGGCTGGCCAAGCGCGGCCTGCAGGCGCGCGCCGACGAGCCGCGCGGAGACATCGACCGGGCCTCCGGCAGCGTAAGGCACGACGAGGTGCACGGGACGCGCAGGCCACGACTGGGCCGGCACGCACGAGGGGAAAAACGAAGCGGCGGCCGCGAGGAGCGCCGCCAGCGTCGCGCGCACGCCGCTACTCTTCGACGAAGACTTCCTCGCGCTTCTTGCGAAGCGCCGGGAGCGACACGATCACGAGCAGGATCGCGGCCGCGATGATGAAGCCCGCGCTGATCGGCTTGGTCAGGAAGACCGTGGCGTCGCCGCGCGAGAGCAGCATCGCCCGCCTGAGATTCTCCTCCATGAGCGGCCCGAGGATGAAGCCCAGGATCATGGGCGCGGGCTCGCACTCGAGCTTCACGCAGATGTAGCCGAGCACCCCGAACACCGCCATGATGAGGACATCGAAGGCATTGTTGGAGAGGCTGTAGACGCCGATCGCCATGAAGACGAGGATCGACGGAAAGAGGTAGCGGTAGGGGACCGTGAGCAGCTTGATCCACATGCCGATCATCGGCAGGTTGAGCACGACCAGCATCAGGTTGCCGACCCACATCGAGGCAATGAGGCCCCAGAAGAGCTGGGGCTTCTCGTTCATCACCTGCGGGCCGGGCGCGATGCCCTGGATCATGAGCGCGCCGATCATGAGCGCCATGACCGCGTTGCTCGGGATGCCGAGCGTCAGCATGGGGATGAAGGAGGTCTGGGCGCCGGCGTTGTTGGCGGATTCCGGTGCCGCCACGCCTTCGATCGCCCCCTTGCCGAACTCGTGGCTGTACCTGGAGACCTTCTTCTCCAGCGTATAGGCGCCGAAGGAGGCCAGCAGCGCCCCGCCGCCGGGCAGGATGCCCAGCGCCGAGCCGAGCGCCGTGCCGCGCAGGATCGGCGCCCACATGCGCTTCCAGTCCTCCTTGGTCGGGAAGAGGTGGCTCACCTTGGCGGTGAAGATCTCGCGCGACTCGCCCTGCTCGAGGTTCGAGATGATCTCCGCCGTTCCGAACATGCCCATGGCGACGACGACGAAGCCGATGCCGTCGGAAAGCTCCGGGATGTCGAACGTGAAGCGCAGCACGCCGGAGTTGACGTCGGTGCCGATGATTCCGAGGAGCAGGCCCAGGATCACCATCGCGATGGCCTTGATGAGCGAGCCGTGCGCGAGCACGACGGCGGCGACCAGGCCGAGCACCATGAGCGAGAAATACTCCGCCGGCCCGAACTTGAGCGCGACCTCGGCGAGCGGCGGCGCGGCCACCGCGATGATCAGCGTCGCCACGCAGCCCGCGAAAAACGAGCCGATTGCCGCCGTGGCGAGCGCCGGCCCGGCGCGCCCGCGCCGGGCCATCTGGTAGCCGTCGAGGCACGTGACCACCGACGAGCTCTCGCCGGGCAGGTTGACGAGGATGGCGGTGGTCGAGCCGCCGTACTGGGCGCCGTAGTAGATGCCGGCGAGCATGATGAGCGCGCCGGTGGGGTTCAGGTTGAACGTGATCGGCAGCAGCATGGCGATCGTGGCGACCGGCCCGATGCCGGGCAGCACGCCGATCAGCGTGCCGAGCACGGCGCCGACCAGGCACATGAGGATGTTGAAGGGGATCGGGACGACGACCTTGATCCACGGAATGAGCATGGGCTGCAGCGAGAATACTTCCCCGAATCCGAGCCTCAGCGTGTCGATGATTCCCATGGCCGCCTCTACTTGATGGGGCAGTTATCGACGAACTGCGGGCAGATCGGGAAGGGCAGCGTGAGCCCCTTCACGAACACGATCACCGAGAAGATGACGAGCACGACGAAGAGCACCGTCACTTCCTTCCACTTGAACTCGTGGCCGCCGGCGGCGCTGATGAAGACGAGCGCGAGCGTGGCGAGGACGAGACCGAGCGGCTTCATGAGGTAGCCATAGGCGACGCAGCCCGCCGAGATGAGCACGAGCGGCATGAGCTTCGGGCGGTAGCGGACCGTGAGGAGCGAGACGGCGAGCGTGCCGACGAGGATGGCCAGGTCGCTTGGCGAGAGGCCAAGCCGGGAGAGCCACGCGAGCGCTTCCAGGTGGGCGGAGCTCGCCCACTTCGCCAGCAGCCCCACCACGACGTAGATTGCGACGGCGAGGAGGAAATCGTAGCGATTGAACGGCAGCTCGAGCGCGCCCTCCTCGCCGTTGCCCGCCGCCATGAGGCCCTGCGAAAGCACGACCGCGCCGAGGATCGTGAGCAGCCCGCCGAGCATCGTCGGGAAGTATCCGGGTCCCATGCGTACCGCGGAGCCGAGCTGGTAACCGGTGATTCCGGGCAGCCCGATGTGGCCCAGGAAACCGTTGAACCACGCCGGCGCGCCGAGCGACCAGACCACGAAGAACAGGCCGAAGGCCATGAACATCAGGCCCGACCAGAAGTCCTTTGGACTCTTGATTTTGATTTTCATGTCTCCTCCAGCGCCCCTCCGAGCGCCCCTCGCGCGAAGTGTAGCACGCGGTTTTCGGCGCTCCTTGCGCGCGGGTCAGCCTTTCCCGAGCGGCGAAGCGCTCCTTCGCCGCATGCGCACCGCGGCGAGGCGCTCGAGGTCTTCCACGCGATCGAGGTCCCATACGGGCGCGAGTTCTCTCACGCGAAGCCGCGCAGCGGACAGCGCGCACCGCGTCTGTTCGAGCACGCGCTTGCCGCCCCACTCGATGCCGCGGAACGCGAAGCCCGAGGGCCGCCGCGCGCCGATCAGCCCATAGCCGCCGTCCTCCGCCGGGGCAAGGACCACGTCGCAAGCCCCGCGCAGGAGCCGCGCCGCGCGCCGCAGCTCGCCCGGGCCGAGCTCGGGCAGGTCGCAGCCCACGATGAGGACGGCGCGAAATCGTCGCAGCGACGCGGCGAGCGCGCGCTCCATGCGCTCGCCGAGATCGCGTCCGCGCTGGCCGAACACCCGCACGCGATGGCGGCTCGCGCAATAGCGGAAGAAGGCGTGGCGCGGCTGCGTGGCGTGAAGCTCGACGCTGCCGCAGCGCGCGGCGAGCGCCGCGCGCAGTGCTCCCTCGGTGAGCCGCGCGTGGAGCTGCGCAGACCGCCAGGCGCCCAGGCGAGGCACGAGGCGCGTCTTCGCGCGCCCCGGCACGGGCGCGCGCGAAAAAACGAGGATGGCGACGCTACGCTTCGTAGCGTCGCCTCAGCGATTCCGGGCTTGCGCCCAGGAAGAAGGCCAGGCGAAGTCCCCACATGAGCGCGATGGTGCGAAGCACGCCGCGGCGTTCCCAGCGCCGGCCCGAGGTACGCACGCGCGCGCGCAGACACGCCGGGCGCCCGAGGCGCTTCATCGCCTTGCTGAAGGCGACGTCTTCCATGAGCGCAATCGCAGGGAAGCCGGGGAACGCATCCCGGCGCACGAAGATCGCCTGGTCGCCGGTCGCTATTCCGGTGAGCCGCGAGCGCGCATTCATTGCCGCCGCGACCACCGCGAGCATCGGGTGCGGTCCGTCGATCCGCACGTCGAAGCGGCCCCAGCAGCGCTGGCGCAGGGCTTCCTCGACGAGCCGGTCCGCGTCTGTCGGAAGGAGCGTATCGGCATGCAGGAAGACGAGCGCCTCGCCGCTCGCGGCGGCGGCGCCGGCGTTCATCTGCAGGGCGCGCCCTCGCGGCGCTTGCAGGAAACGGTCGCAGTGGGGCCGCGCGAGCGCCTCCGTCGCATCGCGGCTGCCGCCGTCGACGACGATGACTTCATGCCCGCGCTCGCGCAGCAGCGAAAGCGAGCGCAACGTCTCGGCGATCGAGCCGGCCTCGTCGAGGCATGGGACCACGATGGAGATTTTCAACCGCGCATCCAGGCGTGGAGCCTTTCCACCGCGGCGAGCGCGCCCTGCGGGGCATGCGCGCGCTTCCAGGCGCCCGCGGCGTACTTGTTCGCTTCGGAGAGCGTGGGATAGATATGGATGGTGCCGAGTATCCTGTTCAGGCCGATGCCGTGCTTCATGGCAGACACGAACTCGCCGATGAGCTCGCCCGCATGCTCGCCCACGATCGTCGCCCCGAGCACGCGGTCCTTGCCCGGGACCGTCAGCACCTTCACGAACCCGTGCGCCTCGCCGTCGGCGATCGCGCGGTCGAGGTCGTCCAGGCCGTAGCGCGTGACTTCATAGGCAATGCCGCGTTCCTTGGCCTCGGTTTCGTTCAAGCCGACGCGCGCGACCTCCGGTTCGGTGAACGTCGCCCACGGGATGACCGAGTAGTCGGCGCGGAACTTCCGTGCGTAGCCGAAGAGCGCGTTCACGGCCGCGTACCAGGCCTGGTGCGAAGCGGTATGGGTGAACTGGTAAGGCCCCGCCACGTCGCCGCAGGCGTAGATGTTCGGGTACGAGGTCTGGAGGTACTCGTTCGTCTGCACCGTGCCGCCGCGCGCCGTGGCGATGCCGAGCTCCTCGAGCCCGTAGCCCGCCGTATTCGCGACGCGCCCGACGGCGCAAAGCAGCCGGTCAAACTCGATCTCGCATTCGCGCCCGTCCGCCTCGCACGCCAGTCGCGCGCCCCCCGCGGACACGCGCACTTCCTTCGCGCGATGGCCGGTGCGGACATCGATGCCTTCGGCCACGAAGCGCGCCTTGACCTGCTCCGATACCTCGGGATCCTCGCGGGCGAGGAGCCTCGGCAGGAGCTCGACCTGCGTTACGCGCGAGCCCAGGCGGGCGAAGGCCTGGGCGAGCTCGCAGCCAATCGGCCCGCCGCCCAGCACCGCGAGCCGTCGCGGCAGCTCGCGAAGGCTCCAGACGTTGTCGGAGGTGAGCACGTCGATCAACTCGATGCCGGGAATGGGCGGAACGAATGGCCGCGCGCCGGCGGCAATGACGATGGCACGGGTCGTGAGGACCGTCTTGCCGCGCTCGCCTCTCACCTCGACGGTCCAAGGCGAAGTGATCCGCGCCTCGCCCCGCAGGCACTCCACCCCGAGCCCCTCGTAGCGCTCGATCGAGTCGTGCGGCGCGACGTTGGCGACGACTCTCTGCACGCGCTCCATGACCTCCCGAAAGTCCACTTCGACGCTCGCGCCCGCGAGCCCGAACTCCTTCGCCCGGCGCACAAGCGACACGACGCGCGCCGTGCGCAGGAGCGCCTTCGAAGGCACGCATCCGGTGTTCAGGCAGTCGCCGCCCATCCGGTGCTTCTCCACCAGGGTGACCTTTGCCTTCACGGCTGCCGCGATATAGGCGGAGACGAGCCCCGCCGAGCCGGCGCCGATCACCACGAGGTTGCGGTCGAAGCGGGCAGGCTTGCGCCAGCGCGCGTACACCTTGCGGGCCGCCGCCGCGTCGAGCGCCTTCTTCGCGAAGAGGGGAAAGAACCCCAGCAGCAGGAAGGCGCCGATGAGCGCGGGCGAGAGCACGTCGCGCGGCGAGGAAAGCGTGGCGAGCTCCCGGCCGGCGTTCACATAGACGAGCGTCCCGGCGAGCATGCCGAGCTGGCTCACCCAGTAGAAGGTCCGCACCGGCAGCGCGGTGAGCCCCATGGCGAGATTGATCAGGAAGAACGGGATGGCGGGCGTGAGGCGGAGCGCGAAAAGGTAGAACGCACCGTCGCGCGCGATGCCTGCATCCACGCGGCGCAACGCGTCCGGGAAGCGCCGCCGCACCCACTCGGCGAAGAGATAGCGGCTCGCAAGGAAGGCGAGCGTCGCGCCGATGGACGACGCGAACGACACGAGCACCGTCCCCCATAGGAGGCCGAACACCGCGCCGGCGATGAGCGTGAGAAGCGTGGCACCCGGGAGCGACAGGCCGGTGACCGCGACGTAGAGCGCGAAGAAGGAAGCGACGGCCGAGCCCGGATGGTCCGCAAAAAGCGCATCGACGGATTGCCGCGCCGCCTGGAGGTTTGCGAAGCTGAGCAGGCGCACGCCGCCGAGCGCGAAGAATGCGACGGCCGCGACGACGAGGAACGCAAGGAGCGCGAGCTTGCGCGGGCTCACGCCGCGAGCGAGACGGCTTCGCGCCGCGCCTGCGCTCGCGAATAGCGCGGGCCGTTCGCAATGCGCTCGAAGTAGGACCGGTGCGCATCGGAACCGGCCGGCCATTGCTCGAGGAATTTCGCCCGCCACGCCCGCTCGTCGTAGTTCACGGCGATGGCCTCGACGTGCAGCGCACCGGCGCGCAGCGAATACAGGGCGTCGCCGGAAGGCGAGACGGCGATGCGCGTCGCGACGCCGAAGCGCTCGCCGTGAAAATTCGGCATGCCGGCCGCGCCATTGTTCGCGAGGACGCGCCCGTCTGGAAACCCCTGCGCGACGGGCAGGCAGGTGTGGCTGGAGGCAACGACGCGCACGTCGGCCTCGTCGAAAGCGCGTTCTGCCGCGGCAAGTCCGCCGGGAAGGGCGAGCGCCTCCTGCGAGAACGCCCAGCCGGCAAGCGAATCAGCGTCGCCGTGAACGATCGCCACGCGCTCGCTCCCGACCCGTGCGACGAGATGCATCGGGAGCGCCCGCAAGCGCACGAGCACGTCGGGAAAGCGCGCCGCCGTTTCGCGCAGGCGAGCGAGGATGTGGTTCGAGCGCTCGACCGTCCCCTCGTCCACCCATTCCGGATAACCGCACCCGCAACCCGCGCCTTCGCTAGGCGATGCAAGCTCCGTCTCGACATTGCCTCGCGTGCTCGCGTATTGCCCCACGCCTTGCTCGATGCGAAGGAAGTCGCCCTCTTCAATGTCGAACCAGTGGAAGTCGCCATTGAAGACGAGCGCCGTGGCGCCGCGCTCGGCCGCATGGCGCTCGACGAGCGCCTGCAGCGCGAAGGGATTGCCGTAGAGGCCGCCCGCGACCCAGAGCGCATCGACTTCGAGATCGGGCGCGCGTCGAAGTGCCCGCGCGCCGTAGCGGTATTCCACCGGACAGGCGCGGCCGGGGGCGCTGCCCGGCCCGCTAGCCATGCAAGGCCCCGCCGCAGGAGGAGCCCTGCCCTGCCGTGCAGCCGTAGCAATGATCGCGAACGGCGATCGGGTTGCCCTCGACGTCGCGGCCGATCAGGTCGGCGAGGCGCACGCGGCGCGAGCCCATCTTCAGCGGCACGTCGAGCATCTGGTTGAAGTCGCAGTCGTAGACCTCGCCGCGCCAGTCGACCGAGACGAGCGAGCGGCACATGACCGCCTCGAGGTTCTCCTCGCGGTGCGAGCCGTGCAGCAGCGCCATGTACTCGTTGAACTGGCCCCTGGAGATCAGCATCGATCCGAAGCGCTGGATCGGCATGTTGGCGAGCGTGAAAAGCCGGTCGAACACGATGCCGTGCTGCTCGCCGAGAATGCGCCGATAGTCGGCTTCGAGCGCCTCCTGCGGCGGCGGGAGCGACGGCCCCTGCGGGTTGTAGACGAGGTTCAGGACGAGCCCGCCCTTTCCGTAGCCGCGCCGGTTCAGGCGCTTCAGGCCCTCGATGCTGCGCTCGTAGACGCCCTTGCCGCGCTGGCGGTCGACGAGCTCCTCGGTGTAGCACGGAAGCGATGCGATGACCTCGACCTGCATTTCGCCCAGGAACGCGGGCAGGTCCTCGTAGCCCGGCTCGGTGAGGATCGTGAGGTTGCAGCGGTCGATGACGCGCACGCCGAGCGCGCGCGCCTTTCGCACGAGCTCGCGGAACCCGGGATGCAGCTCCGGGGCGCCGCCGGTGATGTCGAGCACGCGCACCCGGTTCACCTCGAGGAACACGAGCACGTCGGAGAGCGTCTCGCGCGACATGGACTCCGTGCGCTGCGGGCCGGCATTCACGTGGCAGTGGAGGCAGCTCTGGTTGCAGCGATAGCCGAGGTTGACCTGGAGCGTCTCCAGGCGGCCGCGGCGGATGGCGGGAAAACCGTAGCGCTGCATCAAGGGAAGGGTGGCGTGCATGGACCTACAGTCGCGGGAAGTACGCCTAGCTTACAGGGGCCGCGGCCCCGCGTGCCGCCGGGTCAGACGACGTTGGCCGCCTGCGCCGCGCGCTCGTCCAGCGCACCGATGAGGCGCGCGCTCGTGGCCCGCAGCCGCTGCGAGAGCATGAGCACGAGCTCCATGAGGATCTTGGCGCCGAGCATGGGCTGCTCGACGATGATGCGGGCGAGGCTTTCGCGATCGAGCACGGCGACGACCGTGGGCGCGGTCGCGACGCAGGTGGCGAAGCGCGCCTCGCCGTCGATCATCGACATCTCGCCGACGGTCTTCCCGGCGTCGAGCGTGGCGAGGAGCTGCGCGGCGTGGGCGGCGTCGCGCTTGCGCACCTCGACCCGGCCCTCGACGATCATGAGCATGAAGTCGCCCGGGTCTCCTTCGCGCAGGACCTCGGCGCCGGCGTTCGCGCGGTAGAGATCCATGAAGTGCGCGAGCAGGCGCACTTCAGCCGGGGAGAAATTCTCGAGCAGCGCGCAGCGCGGGATGAGCGCGTGGATCTTCGGCGCCTGCTTCGTCGCGTCGCCGAGGTATTCCAAGTGTCCGAGCTGCTTCGGCCGGTCCCCCATGCGGCGCATTATGCCCAATCGACGCCTACTTGAGGCGCCGGCGCTTGCGGACGGCTTCCGCGAGCGCCGCGAGGAGCCCCATGGAGGCTTCCCAGCCGAGGCACGCATCGGTGATGCTCTGCCCGAACGCGAGCGGCTTGCCGGGCACCAGCTCCTGGCGCCCCTCGACGAGGTGCGACTCCACCATCACGCCGAGGATCCGGCGCTCGCCACCGGCAACCTGCCCGGCGACCTCGCGGGCAACCTCGACCTGGCGCTCGTACTTCTTCGCCGCGTTGGCGTGAGAGCAGTCGATCATCAGGCGCTCGGGGAGCTTCGCCTTCTTCAGCTCCTCGCAGGCCGCCTGCACCGACGCGGCGTCGTAGTTGGGCGCCTTCCCCCCGCGCAGGATGATGTGGCAATCCTCGTTGCCGCGCGTCTCGACGATGGCGACGTCCCCGCTCTTGTGCACGGACAGGAAGTGGTGGCTCTGCCGCGCCGCGAGCAGCGCATCGACCGCGATCCGCACGTTGCCGTCGGTCCCGTTCTTGAACCCCACTGGCGCAGAGAGCCCCGAGGCGAGCTCGCGGTGGACCTGGCTCTCGGTCGTGCGCGCGCCGATCGCGCCCCACGAGACGAGGTCGCCGATGTATTGCGGCGAGATCACGTCGAGGAACTCGCAGCCAGCCGGCATGCCGGCGCGGTTGATGCGCACGAGCAGGTCGCGCGCGATGCGAAGCCCTTCGTTGATGCGGAAGCTGCCGTCGAGGTACGGATCGTTGATCAGGCCTTTCCAGCCCACCGTCGTGCGCGGCTTCTCGAAATAGACGCGCATCACGATCTCGAGGTCGTCGCGGTGCTTCTCGCGCTCGCCCGCGAGCTTTTCGGCGTATTGCACCGCCGCCGTTGGGTCGTGGATCGAGCAGGGGCCGATGACCACCAGCATCCGGTCGGACTTCCCGCGCAGGATGTCCCGCACCTTGCGGCGCGTGTCGGCGATCAGCCGCTCCGCCGGCGTGCCCTGGATCGGGAAGAACCGGATCAGGTGCTCCGGCGGCGGCAGCGGGACGATGTTCTCGATGCGTTCGTCGTCGGTCGACGAGGTCTTGTCCGTCGGCACCGCGGGGGCGAGGTAGTTGTCGGTCGGGGTCATGGTCGCGTTCTCGTTTGGAGTCGGCCCAAAAAAAAACCGCCAGGCTTTCGGCGCTGGCGGTTTCTTCGTGGATTCGGGTTGAGCTTAGCCGGTCCCGTCCGCCAGCAGGCAGGGGAAGTAGAAGAAAAAGCCGTAGAACCAGCGCTTCATGGACGGGATTGAATCACAAAAGCCGGTCTCCGGCTACTTGGCCCTCATTTGGGCCACAGGACCATCTGCGTGCACCGGAAAAGCGCGATCCTGGCCTCGGTCGCCTCGTTCTCCACCACGGCGTCCCATACCTGGGTCGTGCGGCCCAAGTGCACCGGCGTTGCCTTGCATCGGATCACGCCCTCGCGCGCGGTGCCCAGGAAATTGGACTTGAGCTCGACGGTCGTGAATCCCTTCGCGCCCTTCGGAAGGAGCGCGATGCACCCGTAGCCGCAGCTCGTGTCGGCGAGCCCGATGACCGACGCCGCGTGCAGGTAGCCGTTCGGCGCGAGCAGGACCTTGCGCACCGCCATGCGGCTCTGCACGCCACCCTCGCCGATCGCGAGGATCTCGACGCCGAGCAGCGCAGGCAGGTAGCCCTCGCCGAAGCGATTCCAGGTCTCCAGCGTCAACCCTTCAGGAAAGGCGGGCGTTGCCGTAGTCATGGAGAGCTACTTTACCCGACTGGCACTCCGCCCCCGCGAGTGCCATCCGGAATACTGGTCCGGGGTTTGCTAGATGAAAAGCGCCATGCTAATTTTTTCGCACAAGAACAACAGCCGGAGGGCACCATGTCGGCAAGCGTGATACCGATCGCCGGATTCAAGGACGTCTACGACGTTCCCACGGTCGAGAAAGCCCTCGAGGACCTTCCGCCCGCCGCCAACGAGGCGCTGCGCAGCCTCTACGAGAAGATGGTGCGGCTCGGCGGCCAGCGCTTCACGGTGAAGCCCTCCTCGCTTCCGGACGT
>JAFAGU010000048.1 GCA_019237595.1 Betaproteobacteria bacterium
CCGCCGAACTCCGCCGCGGGATCGAAGTAATCGAGCGCCTTGGTGATGCGCAGGTAGGTGTTCGCGTCGAAGTAGCTGGAGAACTTCTCGCCCTGGTGACGGAGATAGGACTCCACTTCGAAGTCGACGCCGAAGTCGAAGCCGAGCGAACCCCGGCGCAGGAGCCTGCCGAACTTCTCCATCATCGCGTCGTTAGAGAGGTAGGTGATGTGCCCGATCATGCGCGCGATGCGAAGCCCGCGCGCCGGCACGACGCCCTTCTCGTAATAGTGGCCGCCGTGGAAATCCGGGTCGGTCATGATCGCCTGGCGCGCCACCTCGTTGAACGCGATGTTCTGCGCCGAGAGCCTGGGCGCCGCGGCGATGACGAGCGCGTGGCGCACGCGCTCCGGATAGGAGAGCGTCCACTGCAGCGCCTGCATGGCGCCGAGCGAGCCGCCCATGACGGCGGCGAAGCGCTCGATCCCCAAGTGATCCGCGAGGCGCGCCTGCGTCTCCACCCAGTCTTCCACCGTGACGACTGGGAAGTCGGCGCCCCACGGCTTGCCCGTTGCGGGATTCGTCGAGGCGGGGCCGGTCGAGCCGAAGCAGCTGCCGAGGTAATTCGAGCCCACGACGAAGAAGCGACGCGTGTCGAGCGGCTTGCCGGGGCCGACGAGGTTGTCCCACCAGCCGACGTTGGTCGGCTCGTCCTCGTAAAAACCCGCCACGTGGTGCGAAGCGTTCAGCGCGTGGCAGACGAGCACGGCGTTCGAGCGCGCGGCATTCAGCTCGCCGTACGTCTCGTAGGCGATCTCGTACCCGGGAAGCGTGGCGCCGCTCCGGAGCTTGAGCGGGACGTCGAACCTGGCCTTGTGCGCGCGGACCGGGCCGACCGAAGAGGCGTCGCGCGTTTTGACTTCGGGAGCGTTCATCTCTTTAGCGGTATTTGTTAGGCGCCCGCAAGCGGATCGCAAATCGGCGCCAGCGCGGATTATAGGGTCAAAAGATCATTCCGCGCCCTTGGCGGCGCCCGTGGAGAGGAGCTCCTCGATTTGCGCCTCCGCGTAGCCCGCTTCGCGCAGCACTTCGCGCGTGTGCTCGCCCAGGCGCGGCGCGTGGCGCCGGTAGTCCGGCTTCGATTCGGACCATTCGGAGGGCACTGCGAGCGCCCGGATGCGGCCCTCGCTCGGGTGCTCGACCGGCTGCAGGTAGCCGATGGCGGCGAGGTGCGGATCGGCGACGATGTCGTCGAGGCTGTTCATCTTCTGCACCGGGATGTCGGCCTGCTCGAACGCGACGATCCACTCGGCGGTGGTGCGCTTCTTAAGCTCCTCGGCCACCATCCGGTAGGCGGCGTCGTAGTTCTTGCTGCGCGCCTCGTGCGTCGCGTACTCCGGCGTCTTCAGCAGTTCCGGCCTGCCGATGACATCCAGGAAGCCTTTCCACTGCTTGTCGTTGTAGATGAGCGCGCACACATAGCCGTCCTTCGTCTCGTAGGGCCGGCGGTCGGGCGAGAGGATGCGCACGTAGCCGGGCGGGCCGTGCGGCGGATCGAACGTGTACCCGCCGAGGTGGTCGCCGAGGATCATCTGGAGGAGGTGCTCGAACATCGGCACGTCGATGCGCTGCCCCTTGCCCGTTCTCTCGCGGTAGTAGAGGGCCGCGCTCACCGCGCTCGCGACCTGCTGGCCGACCGAGCGATCGGCGACGATCATCGGCGCGTAGCGCGGCTCGGAGGCGCCCTGCTTCTTGAGGAGGTACGGGATGCCGGAAGCACCCTGGATCATGTCGTCATAGGCGGCTTTCGCGGCATACGGGCCACGCTGGCTGAACCCGAAGCACCCCACATAAATGATTTTGTCGTTTACAGCTTTGACCTGTTCATATGAAAGATGAAGACGGGCCATGGCCTGCGGCCGGATGTTGTAGACGAGCACGTCCGATTTCCCGGCAAGGCGCAGGCAGGCCTCGCGAGCTGCGTCCTTCTTCAGGTCGAGCGCGATCGAGCGCTTGTTGCGGTTGGTGTTGAGGAACACCGG
>JAFAGU010000156.1 GCA_019237595.1 Betaproteobacteria bacterium
GAGGCCGTTGTGCCAGAAGCCGCCGTCGCCCATTACCGCCACCGGCCGGCGAGCCGACATCGGCCCGACGCCCGCCGAGGAGGCGAGGCTCATCCCATAGCCGAGCACGGTGTTGCCCTGCGAGAACGGCTCGAAGCTCGCGAACGAATGGCAGCCGATGTCCATCGAGACGTGCGGCTTGCCGATGTCGCGGGCGACGAGCTTCATCGCCGAGAACACCGGCCGCTCGGGACAGCCGACGCAGAAGCCCGGCGGGCGGGCGGGCAGCGCGCCGAGCAGCTCGGCCGCTTGCTGGCGGATTCCCAGGCTCTTCTCGAGGAAGGCGCGCGCCGGCGCTGCGTCGAAGCTCGTAAGCGACCAGGAAAGGAAATCGGATAGGCCTTTCACGAGGACCTCTGTCGTGTACTCGCCCGTCAGGCCGAGGAGATCCTTCCCATGGAGGCGTGCGGGGACCTCGGCCCGGCGCAGGATCGTCGCGAGCTCCTGCTCGATGAACTCCGGCTGCCCTTCCTCGATCACGAGGAGCGCTTTCTTGCCCTTCGAGAAGGCAATGACTTCCTCGGGAACCAGGGGGTACACGACGTTGAGGCAATACACCGGGACGCGGCTCGAGCCGAACGCGTCCGCGAGCCCGAGGACGCGGAGCGCGCGCTGCAAGCCGTTGTAGAGCCCGCCTTGGACGATGATTCCGACCTCTCCAAGCTCGCCGGGAAAGTGTTCGTTCAGCCGTCGCTCGGCGACGAACCGGCGCGCGGCGGGGAGGCGCACCTCCGCCTTCAGCTTCTCCTGGCGGAAGGTCGCCGGCGGATGGGCGAGCCGGTCGTAGACGAATTCCTCGGGCGGCCCGGCGAGCTTTCGCTGCGTGGAGACCGCCGCCGGGCGATTCGCCTTGGCGATGAAGCTGCCGCGCACGTGGCAGGCGCGGATCCGAAGCTCGAGCATCACTGGCGTGTTCGAGGCTTCCGAAAGCTCGAAGCCGCGCTCGACGAGCTCGACGATCTTCGGCAGGCTGGGCCGCGGGTCGAGGAGCCACATCGACGACTTCATCGCGATCGCGTGCGTGCGCTCGAGGGCGACGCTCGCGCCTTCGCCGTAATCCTCGCCGACGACGATGAGCGCGCCGCCGGTCACGCCCGCGCTGGAGAGATAGGAGAGCGGGTCGGAAGCCACGTTGCTGCCGACGATGGATTTCCACGTCACTGCGCCGCGCGCCGGATAGTTGATCGAGGCGCCGAGCATCGCCGCGGCCGCCGCCTCGCTCGTGCAGGGCTCGACGTGGACGCCGAGCTCCTGCATGTAGTCCCGCGCCTGCACCATCACGTCGAGGAGGTGCGACACCGGCGCGCCCTGGTAGCCGCCGACATAGGACACGCCCGACTGAAGCAGCGCCTTCGTCACGGCGAGGATGCCTTCGCCGTGGAAGCGCTCGCCCTCGCCGAGGCGGAGCGACTCGATTTCCCTAGTGAACTGGACTTCCATGGAAGAAATCCCGGACCTTGGAGAGCAGCTTGTCGAAGAACCGCGGGTTCTGGACGACCTCGGCGCGGTAGAAGGAGGGGCAGAGCACGGCCGCGTGCGCGTTCTCGCCGCACAGGCCGCAGCCCACGCAGCCCTCGATCACCGTCGCCACCGGATCCCGCCGCAGCGGATCGGGGTTGTCCTTCACCGTGAGCGTCGGGCAGCCCGAGAGCCGGATGCACGAATGGTCGCCCGTGCAGGTGTCCTCATCGACGCCGTACTTCACCCGGACGTGCCGTTCCGCATTCGAAAGCTTCCTGGCGACTTCGGGTCGAAGACGGCGTTGCCTCTCGAGCTGGCACTCGCCCTCGGCGACGATGACCTTGAGGCCCTTGTAGTCCTCGTTCATCGCGTCCTTGAGCGTCTCGGCGACGGCGCCGACGCGATAGTTGTCCACCGTCCTCACCCACTCCACGCCCATGCCTTGCAGCGCGCGCTCGATCGCGAGCGGCTCTTTCCGAGGCGAGGAGAGGAGCTCCTGCGTGCCGGTGGCGGAGGTGTAGCCGTTCTTCATGATGACGACGATGCCGTCGTCCTTGTTGAAGACCGCGTTCGCGATGCCCGAGGTCAGCCCGTTGTGCCAGAAACCGCCGTCGCCCATGATCGTGAGCGTGCGGCGGGCGAAGAGGGGATCCACCGCCGAGTTGGAGGCGAGCCCGAGGCCGTAGCCGAGCACCGTGTGGCCGACGTTGAAGGGCGGGAGCGTTGCGAACGTGTGGCAGCCGATGTCCGCCGACACGTGGAACTTGCCGCTCTGGCGCTCCACGACCTTCATTGCCGCAAACACCGGCCGCTCCGGGCAGCCGACGCAGAATCCCGGCGGCCGGATCGGCAGCCCCGGCCCGAGGAGCTCGGAGGCCTGCTTCTTCAAGGCCTCGATCGGATGGAAAGCTTTTTCCATGCCGAGGAAGGCCGAGACGCCCTTCAACACCACCTCGCCCGTGTACTCGCCGGCTAGGGGCAGCACGTCCTTGCCGTGGACCTCGACTGCGTTCTCACCGGCGCGGCGCAACGCCGCGAGCACTGCGTCCTCGATGTAGGCCGGCTGCCCTTCTTCGACGATGAGGATCCTGGACTTCCCTTTGGCGAAGGCGCTGATTTCCTCGGGAATGAGCGGATAGGCGACGTTCAGGCAGTAGATCGGGATCTTCGACGCGCCGAACGCGTCCGCAAAGCCCAGGAGCTGCAGCGCGCGGATCACCGCGTTGTACATGCCGCCCTGGCAGAGGATTCCCAGCTCCTTGCGCTCGCCATCGAAGAACTCGTTCAGGGCATGGTCCTTTATGAAGGCCACGGCGGCGGGCCACCGAACGTCGACCTTGTGCTTCTCCTGCACGTACGTCGCGGGCGGAAGGCAGATGCGGCCGAAGTCGAAGTCCGGCGCCTCGATCGGGTTCTTTCTCGAGAATCCCGACGCAAGATTCATGCTCGCCCGAAAAGAACCATGGACGTGGCAGGCGCGGATGCGCAGCTCGAGGAGCACGGGCGTGCTCGAGGCCTCGGAGAGCTGGAAGGCCTTCTCCACCATCTCGACCATCTTCGGCAGGCTTGGGCGCGGGTCGACGAGCCACATCTGCGACTTCATGGCGAACGCGTGGCTGCGCTCCTGGATGATCGAGGAGCCTTCGCC
>JAFAGU010000181.1 GCA_019237595.1 Betaproteobacteria bacterium
CGGATCTTGAGGTCGCGCGCGTACCAGTTCGCGGCGGAACCGGAGTCGCAGGTGAGGATCGCGCGCTCGGGAAGGCGGCTCGAGAGCTCCCAGAAGACGCGCTGCGGGTTGATCGGCTTCGCATCGGCCATGGCGCGCGCTTCGAGCACCTTCCACCAACGCGCGACGTTCTTCTCGATGGACTCGCGCCAGCTGCGGTCCGCCTTTCGCTCGAGCAGCGGCAGGAGCGCGCGCAGGGTCTCGCGCGAGTCGCCGATGAGGTTCATCTCCATCGGGTAGCGAAGGCTCGCCATTCGGCCGTCGATGTCGATCTGCACGCCGCGCGCCTTGCCCTCGGCCGGCAGGAACTCGGAGTACGGGAACGCCGAGCCGACCATGAGCAGCGTGTCGCAGCCTTCCATCATTTCCCAGCTGGGCTCGGTGCCGAGGAGCCCGATGGAGCCAGTCACGAACGGCAGGTCGTCCGGCACTGCCGCCTTGCCGAGGAGCGCCTTCGCGATGCCCGCGCCGAGGACCTCTGCGGTCTCTACCAGCTCGTCGGTCGCATGGAGCGCGCCCGCGCCGGCGAGGATCGCGACGCGGCTTCCCGCATTGAGGATTTCCGCCGCCGCGCGCAGCTCGCTCTCGTGTGGGACCAGGCTGTGGCCGGCGCGCCCGATGCCGGAATGCACGGTGCCGTGCTCGCGCGGGGGCGCCTCGACGGCCTTCATCTCCTGAACGTCGTTCGGAAAGATGATGCAGGTCACCGTGCGGTGCTCGGTGGCGATGCGGATCGCCCGGTCCACGAGGTGGCGCACCTGGACCGGCGTCATGGCGGTATGGACGTACTCGCTTGCCACGTCCTTGAAGAGCGAGAGGAGGTCGACCTCTTGCTGGTAGTCGCCGCCGAGGCTCGTGCGCTTCTGCTGGCCGATGATCGCGAGCACCGGCTGGTGGTCCATCTTCGCGTCGTAGAGGCCGTTCAGCAGGTGGATCGCGCCAGGGCCCGAGGTCGCGCAGCACACGCCGATCTCGCCCGAGAACTTGGCGTGCGCGCATGCCATGAACGCGGCGAGCTCTTCGTGCCGCGCCTGCACGAACTCCACCTCCTTCGAGCGCCCGAAGGCGCCCATGATCCCGTTGATGCCGTCCCCGGGATATCCATAGACGCGCTTCACGCCCCACTGCGAAAGCCGCTTCAGGAGAAAATCGCCGACCAGTTCGCTCATCGCTGCCTCCTTGGAACGAGACACGCGATGCAAGGCCTGTTCCCGCCGGGAAGAAATTACTCAGACTCAACACCACGTAGCGACAGTCGGTCGGTGTGAGCGGTACGCCCCCCCATAGGCGAAACGGCGATACTTCCGGTCAAGGTCCGACGCTACCTGCGGAGCGCCGATGCTCCTATCGTCGCCTTGCGATGTCTCGCATCCCGCCGCTGGTGCTCTCGTTGCTCCTCGCCGCCCTCGGCGATGCCGCGGTCGCGCTCATCTTGCTGCCGAGCGCCACTAATAGCGTCGCGGCGGACCTCGCGGCCGATGAGGCACTCCGCCGGCGATGAGCGCCGTTCCGCACTCCGGCACCTATGCCGGCGATTACCACGGCCCGGCTTCCGGCCTCCTGCGCTGGATCACGACCACCAACCACAAGGACATCGGCACGATGTACCTGTGGTTCGCCGGCCTGATGTTCTTCGTGGGCGGCGTGGCGGCGATCATCATCCGGCTGGAGCTCTTCTCGCCGGGCCTGCAGTTCGTCAGCCCCGACTTCTACAACGAGATGATCACGATGCATGGGCTCGTGATGATCTTCGGCGCGATCATGCCGGCGTTCGTCGGCTTCGCGAACTGGCAGATCCCGATGATGATCGGCGCGCCCGACATGGCTTTCGCGCGGCTCAACAACTGGTCGTTCTGGCTGCTGCCCTTCGCCGCGACGCTGCTCCTCCTCGGCGTGATCTCGCCCGGCGGCTCGCCGCAGACCGGCTGGACGCTCTACCCGCCGCTTTCAGTGCAGCAGGGCATCGGCATGGACCTCACGATCTTCGCCGTGCACATCCTTGGCATGAGCTCGATCCTCGGCGCCATCAACATCATCACCACGATCCTCAACATGCGCGCGCCAGGCATGACGCTCATGAAGATGCCGCTCTTCTGCTGGTGCTGGCTCGTGACCGCCTACCTGCTTGTGGCCGTAATGCCGGTGCTTGCCGGCGCAGTCACGATGACGCTCACCGACCGGCACTTCGGGACGACCTTCTTCAGCGCCGCCGGCGGTGGCGACCCGGTGCTCTACCAGCACATCTTCTGGTTCTTCGGCCACCCCGAGGTCTACATCATCGCCATCCCAGCCTTCGGCGTCGTCTCGCAGGTGATTCCGGCGTTCTCGAGGAAGCCGCTCTTCGGCTATGCCTCCATGGTCTATGCCGTCTCTGCGATCGCCGTTCTCTCCTTCATCGTGTGGGCGCACCATATGTACACGGTCGGCATGCCCGTGACGGGGCAGCTCTTCTTCATGTACGCGACGAGCCTCATCGCCGTTCCCACCGGCGTGAAGGTCTTCAACTGGGTCTCCACGATGTGGAAGGGCTCGCTCACTTTCGAGACGCCCATGCTCTTCGCGTGCGGCTTCATCTTCATGTTCACGCTGGGCGGATTCACCGGGCTCGTGCTTGCGCTCACCGCCGTCGACATCCAGCTCCACGACACGTACTACGTGGTGGCGCACTTCCACTACGTCATGGTGGCGGGGGCCATGTTTTCCGCCTTCGCGGGCATCTACTTCTGGTTCCCGAAGTGGACCGGCAAGATGTATGACGAGCGGCTAGGCAAGATCCACTTCTGGCTCACGCTCGTCTTCTTCAACATGATCTTCTTCGTGCAGCACTTCCTCGGCATGGCCGGCATGCCGCGGCGCATCCCCGACTACCCGCTCATGTTCGAGACCTGGAACAAGATCTCTTCGATAGGCGCCTTCGGCTTCGCGCTCGCGCAGCTCTTGTTTCTCTATATCCTCTTCACCGCCATCCGGCGCGGCGAGGCGGCGCCGCAGATGCCCTGGGAGGGCGCCGACTCGCTCGACTGGACGCACCTGCCTACGCCGGCCCCATACCACTCCTTCGAGACGGCGCCGGACGTGAAGTAACCGGTCAGGCGGCGTCTGAGTCGCGGCCTCCCTCGATGCACAGGTTCTGTCATCATCGTCTTCGCCGCCGCCGGCGCCCTGCGAGCCGCCGCTCGTGGCTGGTTTGCCGCCGCTCTCCGATCCCGGCCGGGCTTCCGCGGCTTCCGCGGCCGCCGCGGCCGCCGCGCCGACCGCCGCCCGCTGGAATTGGCGGCGCGAAAGAGCCGTGCGTGCGATGAATTCCGGGCAGCCGCGTTTCGCGCGCCTGCCCCGCCACGTTGGCTTCATACCAGACTGTTTTTTTTGCTGATCCAGCGACCACGGAGAAGCGAAGCGGAAAGGCTATGCGGCCGGCGTGGTCCCCGGCATTGCGCTCCTCCATCTGTGCCGCGAGCTCGGTATCCGCGAAGTCAGCATCTACGGCTATACGAAGGAGAACGTGCGCCGGCCGCCCGACCAGGTCGCCGCGTTCCGCGCCGCCTGCGTCGAATTCGCGCGCCAGGCGATCGCCGCAGGAACCGCCTTCCGCGCCGTGGGCGACGAACAGTCGGATAGCTTTCCGGAGGAATTGCGCGAAGTGGCGATCCGCCGCACGCGTGGCGACTTGCGGGTCAACCTGCTCGTCAATTACGGCTGGCAATGGGACCTCGCGCAGCTACGGCGCACCGGCGAGCTCGCGACCGCCGGCCTTCCGCGCATCGAGCTCGTCGTCCGATGGGGCGGTCGCCGGCGCTTGTCCGGCTTCCTGCCGGCGCAGTGCGCCTACGCCGATTTCTACGTGGTCGAGACGCTCTGGCCTGACATGACGGTGGAGGAGTTTGTCCAGGCTCTCCACTGGTACCAGGAGCAGGATGTCACGCTTGGCGGCTGAAGCCGCCCTCCGCTACGTTGGCAGCTGCGAGCCTGGGCAGCCGTATAACGCTAACCGCCAAGAACGAAGGCTTGGAATATCGGGATAGCTTCGACACGCATCGCTTCAACGTCAGTAGACATGGCAGGACTTGGCTGGTCTATCTTCTTGTCTCGAAGGTTGGTGCGT
>JAFAGU010000256.1 GCA_019237595.1 Betaproteobacteria bacterium
CGGTCCTGACCTCGCCGACGCGCGTCGCGCGCGAGGCGCAGATGTTCCCGCTCCTCGAGGCAGAGGACGTCGCGAGAATGCGACGCTTCGGCGTGCAACGCCATTACGTCGAAGGCACGCGCATCGCCGAGATCGGCAAGCCGAGCCCGGGGCTGATCGTCGTTCTTTCCGGCGCGATTCGCGTCAGCACCCGGGACACGCATGGCCACGACCTTGCCGTGATCGATCACGTGCCCGGCGCGTTCTCCGGCGAGCTCGGATTGCTCTCGGGGCGCCGGTCGTTCGTCGATGCGAAGGCGCTCGGCGACGTGGAAGCCTTGGTGATCGAGCCGCGCCGGCTGCACGAGCTCCTCGTGGCCGAGGCCTCGCTCGGCGAGCGCATCATGCGCGCGCTGATTCTCCGGAGGGTCGCTTTCATCGAGACCGGGGCCGGCGGCCCCACGTTCGTCGGCGAGCCGTCGTCCGCGAGCGTGGCGCGCCTGCGCAGCTTTCTCACGCGCAATGGCATTCCGCACGCATTCCTCGATCCGGCGGTTGACGACGAGGCCCGCGCGTTCGTCGAGCGCTATGCGCCCCGGCCGGAGGACCTGCCGCTCGTCGTCTGCCCCGACGGCTCGGTGCTGCGCAATCCGACCGAAGCGCAGCTCGCGCGCTGCATCGGGATGCTCGATGCCGGCAACGAGAACGAGGTCTACGACGTCATCGTCGCCGGAGCCGGCCCAGCGGGCCTCGCCGCGGCCGTGTACGCGTCGTCGGAAGGCCTGTCCGCGCTCGTCGTCGACGAACGCGCCTTCGGCGGCCAGGCCGGAGCGAGCGCGCGGATCGAGAACTATCTCGGCTTTCCGACCGGCATTTCCGGACAGGCGCTTGCTGCCCGCGCGTTCACGCAGGCGCAAAAGTTCGGCGCGCGCATGCTGATCCCCGCGTCCATCGAGCACCTGGACTGCGGCAAGCATCCCTTCGAGGTCCGGCTCGCCGACGGGCGCGCCCTGCGGGGGCGAAGCGTCGTCATCGCGAGCGGGGCGCGTTACCGGCGCCCCGAATGCTCTAACCTGCAATCGATGGAAGGCCGCGGCGTCTGGTACTGGGCCTCGCCGATCGAGGCGAGGATGTGCGCGGGCGAGGAAGTGGTGCTCGTCGGCGGCGGCAATTCCGCTGGCCAGGCCGCCGTGTTCCTGAGCGGCTACGCGAAGAAGGTGTGGATGCTGGTGCGCGGCCCGGGCCTTGCCGCGAGCATGTCCAAGTACCTCATCGATCGCATCGCGGGCATCGGCAACATCGAGCTGCGCACCCGGAGCGAGATCGTGCACCTGGACGGCGCCGCGAACGGCGTGGACGCGGTGACCTGGCGCCACCGCGATACGGGCGAGAAGGAGAAGCGCGCCATCCGCAACGTCTTCCTCTTCCTCGGCGCCGATCCCTGCACCGAATGGCTGAAGGACTGCGACGTGGCGATCGACGGCAAGGGCTTCGTCACCACGGGCCAGAACCGCTCCTCACCGCTCGAAACCACCGTCCAGGGCGTCTTCGCGATCGGCGACGTGCGTGCCGGCTCCGTCAAGCGCGTCGGCTCGGCGATCGGCGAAGGCGCGGCCGCCGTCGCCCAGATCCACGCCTACCTCGCGCAGCTCGGATAGACCTTCCCGGTCCAGCTTGCGGGTTCCTTCAGGCGGCGCGCCATGGAGTCAGCCGCGGAATCCAGCGCGGCACATTGGCCCGGAAGTTCTCGTATTCCGTGCCGAATGTTTCCTCGAGGATCGGTTCTTCGGACATCACCACGAAGGCGTGAAAGAAAAGCCAGAGTAGTGCGCCGTACCAGAGCAGGCGCGAGTCGCCAAACAAAAGGCCCTGGCCGAGGATGACTGCGACGACTGCGATGTAGATCGGATTTCGCACGAAGCGATAAAGGCCGCTCACTACGAGCTTCTGCGTCGGCGCGATGGGGGCCGGCGTCCCGAGTCCCTCCAGGGCAAAACGGGCGAAGGAATCCACGACTCCCGGCACTCCGACGACGATCAGCAGGCCGCCGAGGATGCGGGTGAGATCGACGCCCAGAAAAGCCGGCCGAAATTGCCACTGCGTGACGTGCCAGGGGATGTAGCCCGCCAGCAGCGACGGAGCAACGACGAAGAAGAGAGCGGAGCCTAATACCGCCATCGTTTTTCGCACGGCAGCTCCTTTCAGCGGGCCTTGCGAAGCGTCTCGACCAGGCCCATTGTCCAGCACATCGGGCATCCGCGGAGCGCGATCAGGGCGGCCACGCCCGCACCGAGGGAGAGCCAGGTGTGCGCGCTCTGGTCGAGGATGGCCCAAGCGACCAGCGCTGCCGCAGCTGCGCCGCGCAACAAATGCGCGCCGAGGAAGGCGCTGCCAAACACGCCGGCTCGACGAAAGTAGCTCATGTGCTCTCCCGTGCGGCGTCCTTGGTGCCCAGCAGGTATTCGCGCACCAGGGCGCGGGCGCGGCGAAGGCGGCTCTTGGCTGCTTCCCGTGTCACGCCGAGCCGCCGTGCGATCTCCCAGATCGTCAGGTCCTCGAGGTCGCGCAGGAGCAGCACTTCGCGATGCGATGGCGAAAGCGACTCGATCGCGTTGATCAGGTCGATGCGCAGCTCGTCGGGCGGGACCTTGGCGAGCTCGCGCGATTCTTCCAGGCTGGTGAGCTCTTCCACTCCGCGCATCAGCATCAGTGCCGGCAGCATGCAAATGCGCGTGATGACCGTCAGCAGCCAGCCGACGAGCGCAGCCGGACTGCGGATCGTGCCCAGGCGCCGGTACACGACGATGAGGACTTCCTGGACGACATCCTCGATGACCGAGGCGCGGTGGCAAAGCCGCCGGGCGTAGCCTCGAATGTCCGGCTGCAGCGCGACCAGCAGCTGTGTCAGCGCGTGCCGGTCGCCCGACTGTGCCGCGAGCAGCAGATCGCCTGATACGCGCGCCAAGGCCCTCACCCCTTCTTCAGCGGCTCGCGCCCGGCGACGGCACAGGCAGGGCAATAGCCGAACAAGCCGGTTGCGAGCGTTACGATTCCTGCGCCGCCGAGCAGCAGACCGAGCGGCGAAGCGTGCAGCGCAACAACGCCGCAGACGAGCATCAAGCCCCCGCCGACCAGCCTGGCCGCGCGCTCCCACCGTCCAACGTTCTTCCTATACCACATGGCTCCGTGCCCCCGTTGTGACGCGCCGTATGACGCATTCACTAGCTAAGAGGGCGCAAACCTGGCGCCGGGGTCGCGGCATAGAAAATAAATAAAGGTGCGCGTTACTCGACCGTAAGGCCAGTATCCGCGACGAGCCTGGTGAACTTGGAGACCTCTTCCCGAAGGAAGGCGCCGAAAGCCTCCGGCGCGCCACCGGTGGGCGAGACGCCGAGCGTTGCGAAGCGCTCGCGAATATCCGGCTCTCTCAATACGCGCTCGATCTCCCTGTTGAGCAACCCGATTGTTTCGCGAGGCGTCCCGGCCGGCGCCATGATTCCATACCACACGGGCATGGCGTAGCCGGGAACCCCGGCCTCGGCGACCGTCGGCGCATCGGGAAATGCAGGCGAGCGCCTGTCCTCCGTAACGGCGAGAAGTCTCATTTTCCCGGCGCGAATGTAGGGCATGACGACGGGCAGGGTATTGAAGCCGACTTGGATCTGTCCGCCAATGAGATCGGTGGCCGAGGCGGCGCCGCCTTTGTACGGCACATGCACCATTCGAACCTTAGCCATACTCAGGAATAGCTCCGCCGCCATGTGCTCCGGGCTGCCCGGCCCCGACGAGCCGTAAGAAAGCTCGCCCGGCTTCGCTCTCGCAAGCGCGATCAGCTCGCGAAGGCTCGACGCTGGAACGACCGGATTCACCACGATCGTCATCGCGCCAGACGATGCGAAGGCGACCGGCACAAGATCCTTCTCGATGTCGTACTTCAGGGTCTTGTAAAGCGGTTTGCTGATGGCGTGCGATGTCGACATCATCAGCAGCGTGTAGCCGTCCGCCGGAGAGCGCGCCACGAGTTCGGCTGCGAGGTTGCCGTTGGCTCCCGGCCGGTTCTCGATGATCATCTGGATGCCGCTGATGTCGCCAAGCTTTGTCGCGATCGCACGCCCCATGATGTCGGTACCACCGCCCGGGACGAAGCCGACCAGTAGTCGCACGGGCCTCGAGGGATAAGGCTGCGCGAGGGCCGAAAGCGTCACGAGCCAGGACAGGAAGAACAAGAGATGCTTGACTGGCATGAGTTCTACGTCCGCTTGAGACAACTAATCGTTATTTTGTCTGCCTTCGGCCGGAAGCGGACATAAGCGCTGAAAGAACTGCGGAAGGCGCGTAGGTACAATGCGTCATGAAGAATTCTGAAGTCCCCACTATGGCACTGCGTCGGGCGGTCCAGATCTGCAACGGACTCGATGCACTGGGGGATCGGCTGAACGTCTCTACCGAGACCCTGGAGAAGATGCTGCTAGGTGAACTAGAGGTGCCTCAGGACTTGTTCACACAGGTCGTCGGATTGCTTCTCGAGGCGACGGCGACAAGGGCCCCGAAAAAGGACACCCCGGACTCTAATGACGGCGGGAGAAAGGGCCCGCGGCACTAGGTTCCGCTCCCGCAGCGTCGGTTAGTTTATGTCTGTATATGGACCCCTCCTCGTTTGCAAAGCTTACTGATGTTCTGGCCGTGAGGTGCGACTGCTCACGTATATCCGGCCTCTGACTGCAGCACCGATCTAAGCGGTGCCGGGCCCCGATGGGCTATTCGCGCGCCGGATCCCAATCGCTTTGACGGGCTTTGTGCACCCAGACATTTGCGGGTTCTTCCGGCGCCGGTTCGACCTGTCGGCCATCGATCAGCTTGCTTTAGCAATCGTGAGTGGTGGTCCTCCGTTAATTAAAGACTGGTTGGTAATCCGTTCCTCGGGCCAACATCGCCCAGGCGATGCGCGTCGTCTTGTTGGCGAGCGCCGCGGCCGCCACGTTCGGGTGGCGGCGATCGGCTATACGCATCACCCACTTGCTGAGCGGGTCGTCCTTCGCCCTGGCGGTGCGGATGACAGCGCGAGCCCCGTGAATCAGGAGGCTGCGTAAGTAGGCATCGCCGCGCTTGCTGATGCCAAGCATTCGCTCCTTGCCACCTGAGCTGTGCTGCTTTGGCGTCAGACCGATCGAGGCCGACATCTGGCGGCCGTTCCTGAACTGACGAGCATCGCCTACCGTGGCGAGCATCGCTGTGGCGATGATTGGGCCCACGCCGCGTAGCTGCATCAGGCGCTTTGCCGCGGGCTCAGACTTGGCGATCTGCTCGATCTCACGGTCAAGCTCGGCGATACGCTCGTCGAGCACAACCAGTTCGTCTCTCAAGCCGCGCAACAGCCGGCGAAACCTCGCCGTGAGACCGTTGCCCTCGTCCTCAAGCCAGCGGGGCAGAGCACGGCGCAAGTGTAATAGCTCGCGCGGAGCAACCAGCCCGTACTCGGCAACGAGTCCCCTGATCTGGTTCGCTTTGGCGCTTCGCTGCTCAACCAGGCTCGCTCTCACGCGGTGCAGCGCCTGGATGTCCTGCTGCTCGACCGTCTTCACCGGCACGAACCTCATCCCCGGACGCCCCATCGCCTCGCAGATCGCCTCCGCATCCGCCGCATCGTGCTTGTTGCTCTTCACGTAGGGCTTCACGAATTGCGGTGCAATGAGCTTCACTCGGAAGCCAAGTTTCTGCAGCTCGCGCGCCCAGTGATGCGCTCCGCCGCAGGCCTCCATGCCAACCTCACCGCCTGGCTCGAGCTTCTCTCTGAGCACGTCGATCCAGTCCTCACGTCGCAGACGCCGGCGCCACGTCGTTCTCTCCGAACGATCAACACCGTGAACTTGGAACACGCTCTTTGCCAAATCTACGCCAACGCGACTAAGCTTCATTGCGACCCCTCCCCCTATCGACTCGTTGCTCACGTTTCCAGTCTGGCACTTCGATGCCGTTTAGGTGAGGAGGGGTCCATCCCATTGCTTTGGGT
>JAFAGU010000261.1 GCA_019237595.1 Betaproteobacteria bacterium
AAGATTCCCTTGTCGGTTTCTTCCTTCCTGAAGGCATTCAGGACGCGCGGGCCGAGCTTGTCCTGGCAGTACGCGTGCGCCGCGTCGCGCACCATCCGCTCTTCCTCCGTGAACTGCGCGTCGAGGAGGAACGGGTCGTTCCAGGCGAATTCCGCCTTCGCCTTGCCTTTCTCGAGGGGAGCGTTCATTCCTTCACCCGCTCGAGGATCACCGCGAGCCCCTGGCCCACGCCGATGCAGAGCGATACCGCGGCGTAGCGCGCGCCGGACTGCTGGAGCTCGCGCGCGACGGTGAGCGCGAGGCGCGCGCCCGAGGCGCCCAGTGGATGCCCGATCGCGATCGCGCCGCCGTTCGGGTTGACGCGCGGATCCTTGAAGTCGACGTTCATCAGCTTCAGGCAGCCGAGCACCTGGCTCGCGAAGGCTTCGTTGATCTCGATGACGTCCATATCCTTCAGCTGGAGTCCCGCTCTTTCGAGCGCGCGCGGGATGGCATAGGCCGGCCCGACGCCCATGATCCTGGGCTCCACGCCCGCGCTCGCCGTCGCAAGCACGCGGGCGATCGGCTTCTTGCCCTTCTTCTCGGCCCATTTCCGGTTCGCGATGACGAGCGCCGCCGCGCCGTCGTTCACGCCGGACGCATTGCCGGCCGTGACGACGCCGCCTTCGAAGAGCGGCTTCAATTTCGCGAGCGCCTCCAGGGTGGCGTCGCGGCGCGGATGCTCGTCTTTTGAAATGCTTTCTCCCGGTGCCTCCTTCTTCTTGCTGGGCAGCGTTACCGGGAGAATCTCCCCGGCAAAGAACCCTTCTTTCTCGGCGGTCGCGTACTTCTGCTGCGAGGCGAGCGCGAATTCGTCCGCCTGCTCGCGCGAGATGCCGAAGTCCTTGGCGACGTTGTCGCCGGTCTCGGGCATGGTGTGGTTGCCGTACTGCTTGACGATCTTGGGATTCGGGAAGCGCGAGCCGATGGTCGTGTCGTACATCTTGGCGTCGCGGCTGTAGGGCGTGTCCGCCTTGCCGATCACGTAGGGCGCGCGGCTCATGCTTTCCACGCCCCCGGCGATGTAGAGATCGCCCTCGCCGCAAGAGACGGCGCGCGAGGCGTCCACGACCGCCTGGAGGCCGCTCGCGCAGAGGCGGTTGACGGTCGCGCCGGGCGTCGTCGGCGGCAGGCCCGCGAGCAGCGCGGCGAAGCGCGCGACGTTGCGGCTGTCTTCGCCTGCCTGGTTCACGCAGCCCATGACGACGTCGGTGATCTCCGCCGGGTCGATCTTGTTTCGCGCCGTCACTTCCTTGATCACCTCGGCGGCGAGGTCGTCGGGGCGGATGGGCGCGAGCTTGCCGGCGTGGCGGCCGATGGGGCTTCGCAGTCCGTCGTAGATGTAGGCGTCGAGCATGGCGGCTTCCTTTCTATTCCGGGGTGAGGAGCGAGAGGCCGAGCTGCGCGCGGCGGCGCAGCCAGGGGCTCGCTCGGTAGCGTGGCTCCTTCAGGATCGCGTGCATTGCGTCGAGGATCTCGAGTACCTTCTTCGCGCCGAGCGCATCGCCCATTGCGAGCGGCCCTTTCGGGTAGCCCAGGCCCAGCATCACGGCGCGATCGAGGTCTTGCGGGCTGCAGATGCGCATCTGCATGATGTCGCAGCCCACGTTCACGATGTGCGCCACGACGCGTTGCGCGACGAAGCCCGGCGAATCATGGATCGCCGATACGGGGACGCCGTCGGAGGCGAGGAGCGCGTGCGCCGCGTCGCGGACGTCCTTGCTAGTCGCCGGGTTGGTCATGAGGGTGCGGCGCTTCGAAAACCCGAACAACGGATCGACCGCGACCGTGCGCTCTGGATACACGCCGAGCTCGAGGGCCGCAGTCGTGCAGTCCTTGCCGAGCGGCGCGACGAAGTTGACGGTCGACGTGCTGGGCTTTCCCTCGATCTTGATTTTCAGTTTCTCGAACAAGCCTTTCAACTCGGGCGCGACCCACGAGCTTTCCATCGATGCCGAGGGAATTGCTTGTTCCGGAACGGCGAGCGCGCCTTCCTTGCCGTATTCGTACCAGCCGCGGCCAGTCTTGCGGCCGAGGAGCCCCGCGGCGACGCGCGGGTCGGCGACGAAGGAAGGCTTGTATTTCGGCTCGTCGTAGTACTGGTCATACATCGATTTCATCACCGCGTGGGCGACGTCCAGGCCCACGAGGTCCATCAGCCCGAACGGCCCGATGCGAAATCCCGCCGCATCGACGAGGATGCGGTCGATGGTGGCGAAGTCGGCGACGCCCTCGGAAAGCACGCGCAGCGACTCCGGCACGAACGCGCGTCCAGCATGGTTGACGATGAAGCCGGGCGTGTCCTTGCAGCGGACCGCCGTATGGCCGAAGCGCTTCGCGAGCGCCGTGAGCGCATCCGTCACCCACGGTTGCGTTTGCACGCCGTCCACGACCTCCACGATCTTCAGCACGGGGACGGGATTGAAGAAGTGATAGCCCGCCACCCGCCCCGGATGGCGGCACGCCGCCGCCATGGCCGTGACGGAGAGCGAGGACGTGTTGCTCGCGAGGATGGTGCTCTCCGGGACGAGGCCCTCCATCTCGGCGAAGAGCTTGCGCTTCGCTTGCAAGTCCTCGACGATCGCCTCCACTACGACGTGCGCGGGCGCCAGCGCACCGAGCGAGGGCGCGATCTCGAGCCGCCGGACGATGCGCTCGGCCTCGCCTGCGTCGAGCTTCCCCTTGTCGACCACCTTGCCGAGCGCCTGCGCGATGGACTCCTTCGCCTTTTGCGCCGCGCCGGGCTGCGCATCGAAAAGCAGCGTGCGCGCGCCGCACTGCGCGAGCACCTGAGCGATGCCGCGGCCCATGGTGCCGGCGCCGGCGACGCCGGCGACGAGATCGGCCCGGCTAGTGTCGAGCAAGGGATTCCATGGGCAGGGAAACCCCTATTTTAGTGCCGCTCGGCAGCTATAATCGTTCGCAGGAGGAGGGCCCCGATGAAATACCAGAAGATCCTTCTCGCCTACGACGGGTCGCAGGAGGGCAAGCGCGCGCTGCTCGAGTGCGCGGATCTCGCGAGCTTCCTCAACGCGCAGACCTGCCTCCTCGCGGTGGCGAGCATGCCGCCGAGCCTTTTCCTCACCGAAGGATTCGTCCCGGAGGAGCTCCTCGAAGAAGAAAAGAAGCGCACGCAATCCATCCTCGACGAGGGCATCCGCACGCTGCGCGACCGGGGCTTCAACGCGAGCGGCCAGCTCGCGGTCGGAGAGCCGGTGGAGGAGATCTGCCGTCTGGCGAAGAGCATGGGAGCGGACCTCATCGTCGTCGGCCACAACCAGAAGACTTCGTTCGCCGCGCGCTGGTGGAAGGGCTCCGTCGGCGCCTCGCTCCTCGACTACGCGCCCTGCAGCATCCTGATCGCCCTGTCCAAGACCTGATGCGCCGCCTGCTTCTCGCGGTGGCGCTGGCTTGCGCGCCGGCCCTCGCCGCGGCGCAGGCGGCCCCGGCGCAGAAGAAGCCCGCCACCAAGGCCGACGATTCGCGCTCGCGCGCGCTGCTCGAAGAGGCGCAGAACCAGCTCCAGAAGGGCGACTTCCCGGCTGCAGAGGCGGCGAGCCTTCGGCTGCTCGAGGAAAACATCCGCGTCTTCGGGCCCGACCACCCCAATGTCGCCAACGCCCTCAACCTCCTGGGCGCGGCGCACCTCAAGCAGGGCAAGTTCAGCGAGGCGGAAGGCGACTTCCGCCGCATGCTGACCATCTACGAGCGGCGGCTCGGGCCTGAGCACGAGTTCACCGCCGCCGCGCTGAACAGCCTCGGCCTCGTCCTCGAGCGCCTGGGCGACTACGCCGGCGCAGAAACGGTCCTGCGCCGCGCGGTGGCGATCCTCGAGAAGAAGCTCGGCAGGAACCATCCCGACACGGCGACCACGCTTTCCAACCTCGCCCGCGTGCTCGACAGCCAGGGGAAATTCGCCGCGACCGTCCAGTCGGGCGCTCCTGGCGGCAAGGCCGACGACACGGCGCGCCTCGTATCGCTCGCGCAGCAGGCGCTCGCCCGCGGCGAATACCGGCAGGCGGAGACGCTGCACGACCAGGTGCTCGCCATCCACGAGAAGACGCTCGGGCCGGAAAGCCCCGTGACTGCCAACTCGATGTCCAACCTCGCTTTCGTATACACGCTGCAGGGCCGGTTCGCGGATGCGGAAAAGCTCTATCGCCGCGCGCTTGCCGTGCGGGAGAAGGCGCTCGGGCCGAACCATCCGGACGTGGCGACGAACCTCAACAACCTCGCGAGGGTGCTCCAGGAGCTCGGAAAGGACGAGCAGATCGCCGCTTCGGAGGCGCGCGCCCGGGCACGTTCCGGCGCCCTCGTCGGCGCCACGACGGAAGTGGAGGGGATGTATCGGCGAGCGCTCGCGATCCAGGAGCGAGCCCTCGGCAAGGAGCATCCGGACACCGCCAACACGCTGAACAATCTCGGCGGCATGCTTGCGCTGCGCGGGGACTACGCGCAGGCCGAGCAGATGCACCGGAGCGCGCTCGCGATCGTCGAGAAGGTCTACGGGGAGCAGCATGCCGACACGGCGGCCGTGCTCACCTCGCTCTCGCAGGCGCTCGACCGGCAGGGCAAGATCGTCGAGGCCGAGGCGTCCTACCGGCGCGCCATCGAGATCTCGAGGAAGACGGGCAACCCGAGGAACCTGCTCATCAACACTTCGAGCCTGGGCTTCGCGCTCGCGAAGCGCGGCCGCAACCGCGAGGCGCTCGGCTTCTTCATGGAGGCGCTCGACACGCTCGACTTCCTCTACTCGCAGACGCGCGGCTATTCCGAGGAAACCCGGCAGGCGTTCCTCTCCCAGTTCTCGACGATCTACCGCGAGACGATCCGCGTCCTCATCAGGCTGAACCAGGACTTCCCGGGCTCGGGCTACGACCGGCAGGTGCTTTCGGTCGCCTCTCGCAACCAGAGCCGCGTCTTCACCGAAATGATGCGGCAGGCCGACGTGGCGCGCTTCCAGGGCGAATCGGCGTTCGTGAAGCTTCGCGAGACGCGCGAGCGCGACTACGAGCGGCTCGCCCAGCTGCGACAGGCGCGCGCCACCGTGCCCGTGACCCTCGCCAACGCCGAGAGCCGCATAGCCGAGCTCGACCGCGACATCGGCGGCGTTGCCAAGGAGCTCGCCCAGACGGAGGACCAGCTCTGGGCGCGCTACCCGCGGTTCATGGAGCTCGCCAATCCGCGGCCGGTGACGGTGGAAGACCTGCAGAAGCGACTCCTGAAGCCCGACGAGGCGCTTCTCTCCTATGTGCTCCTGCCGCAGGAGACGGTCATCTTCGCGGTCACGCGTGACGACTTCCGCATGGTGGTCGCCCGGGTGAAGCGCTCGACGATCGTCGAGCGCGTGCTCCGCATTCGCCGCTCCATCGAGAAGGTGGCCATCGGCGAATCGGTGCTCTTCCTCCGTGATATCGACCCCGATACCCTCTCGTCGCTGTACCGCGACCTCGTCGAGCCGGTCGCCGCCACGATCGGGGCGCGGCAGAAGGTGCTCGTGGTCGCCGACGGGCCGCTGCAGACGATCCC
>JAFAGU010000325.1 GCA_019237595.1 Betaproteobacteria bacterium
GTTGAACGCCTCGACCAGCGCGGCGAGGCCCCAGCCGCCGATCGCCCACAGCGACCAGAGATACTGGGGAGTGACGATCAGATTGGCAGCAAGTAGCGCGGCGCTTAACACCAGGTACATGAAAAGGTGCAGGTAGAAGCGGCGCAACCTGCGCACATACGCGAATGCATCCTTCTCCTGCTGCTCCTGTGAGCCTGCGGCAACGGCATTCATGGCGGTCTCCGGTTCCAGAGTTGAGAAATCAACCTCGAAAACCGCCGCGAGGGACTTCAGCGTCTCGGTGCTGGCAGGTTGGCCCGCCTCGAGGCGCTGGATGGTGCGTGCGCTGAGGCCGCTGGCCTCGGCCAGCTGCTGCTGGGACCAGCCTCGCTTCAGTCGTAGTTTCTGTATCAGCATCCTGTCGCCCCGCTGCGGTACGCCCCAATCTCGCAGCTAGCGCAGATAAATACCACGTCACGGGGGCGACAGCCGCACGACACCGACCCGACAGAAGCAACCAACCGACGGAACTACCATATCCGCTTTTGGGGCGCTAGCGGTCGTTACTTACATGCCCGGTATCGGCCACAAGCGGACATTGCTTTGGCCTCGCATGAAAGGCGTTAGTCACAGCTATAAACGTAAAGAGCTTGCCTGAGCCGTTGCCAAAAAAGAAGAGTCGGTGTTACTCCGCTGCCGCCAGACTTGCCGGATCCAGGCGTTTGCCTCCGATCCACACGGTACGAATCGCGCCGTAGGCCTCGACGGAATCCAGGGGCGACCGGTTCAGCAGCACCAAATTCGCCCGCTTGCCGACCTCGATCGTTCCGATGCGATCGGCCAGGCCAAAGGCTCGGGCATTGTTGATCGTCGCGGCTTCGAAGATCTGTCTTAGGCTCATCTTGTAGGTCGCCAGCCGCTCCATTTCCAGATAGCCATTCAGTCCTGGCAGGTTCCCGGCGACCGGCCCCTGGGGAGTATCCGTACCGAAGAGGAAGAACGCATCTTTCTGGGCGAGGTACGCGACGGTTTCCGCTTCGCGGTGCAGGAAGGCGTCCCAGATACCGCGCATCCTTTCGTCCGACGCGCCGCGGGCCTGGGCTTCCTGGTACCAGCGCCCCGCAGCAGACCGGAACCAGTCCAGCATCGCCTTCGGCACAACGCGCGCCACTTCAGGGCGGTCGAAAAAATCGGGCTCGAAGAGCAAGCGATTGCCGCCAATGACCTGGGATGTCGACTGGTAGCCGATGTGTTGAGCGACGACCTGGTCCAGCACGCCGCGTACGGGTTCAGGCAACGTTGTGGACGTATTGAACTCGCCCCAATTCCACATGCCATGGGCAAAAATATCGGTGTGACCTTCGACCCCGAAGCGCTGCGCTTCCAGCGAGGACGCATGCAACAGCACGGGCAGTCCCGCGGCGTGGGCTGACTTCACGATGTCTGCGAACACTTCCGGACTCGGGACAGGTAGATCTTTGTTGCGCCCGAATCCGCGCTCGAAGAATGTTTTAACGCAGATATTCCCATCTTGTTTGATACGCGCGATGACAGCGGCGGGCGTGTGTTCCTCGGCGATCGTCCCTAGGGGAACACCATCTTGGTTCTTCGGATCGACGACAAAATAGGGAAAGACGAGGCTGCGTACGGGGAGGGGAATGTCCTGCGATGGGTAGCCGTTGACAACCGGGACCGCGCCGCATCGATAGAGGTCCGGATGAAAGGGTGCCGAGATGAAGCCGCGAAGCATCTGGAAGTCATCGAGCTTGTCGGGCGGCCCCACCAGATTCACCAACGTGGTGTAGCCATACATCAAATACGAACGCGGCAATTGGGTACGGTAAGCCCGAACAATCTCCTGGTGCTCTAGGGTCATGGGATACGTCATGCCCGGCACCAATTGCACGTGCACGTGGCTGTCGATAAGGCCTGGAATCAATACGCCGCCCGCCGCATCGTCGATGGCGGCGTTTTGGCGCGCGTCTGCCGGCAAGTTCTCCGACAGCGCGGCAATGTGGTCGCCTTCGATGAGTACATTCACCTTCCGGCCCGCATCCTTGCGCTCCGGCGAAAGCACCGTCGCTCCGACGATCCACGTGCGTGGCTCATCGGCGTGCGCAATCAAGGCGTAACTCACGAACCCGCAAAGGGCCATCAGATATTTCATGTCGACTAACCGAATTGTCCGCTTGGTCGAAAGCAGACATTACGCCAAAAATATCGCTAGCTTTCCCGAATCAATCGGCACGACACCGGATTCTTATCCGGGCATCCGAGCTTCTTCAGGGATTGAGCTTGAGGTGAAAGGACTTCGGCCGGGTGAACGCGTCGAAGCCGAGCCTCGAGAGCGTGCATCCTCGTCCCGAGTCCTTCACGCCGGTCCAGGCGAGCCCCGGATCGAGGTAGTCGCAGCGGTTCATGTACCAGGTGCCGGTCTCGATGCGATCGCCGATCGAGAGCGCGGCGTCCTGGTCCGAGGTCCAGACCGAGGCGGTCAGGCCATAACGGCTATCGTTCATCAGCCGGATCGCCTGCTCGTCCGAGTCGACTGCCATGATGCCCGCCACAGGGCCGAAGCACTCCTCGGCCATGACGGGCATCGAGTGATCCACGTCGACGAGCGCCTGGGGCGCGAGATAGGGCGTGCCGGCGCGGTCGGCCGGGAATGTCTTCGGGTCGATGAGCGGCTTGGCGCCCCTGGCAATCGATGCCGCGACCTGCGCGCGCACGCCGTCGGCCGCGGCGGCCCGCACCATCGGGCCGAGCGTCGTCTGCGGGTCGAGCGGATTTCCGAGCTTGTAGGCCCGTCCGAGGGCGGCGAAGGCCTCGACGAATTTCGAGTAGAGCGAGCGCTGGACGTAGATGCGCTGCACGCCGCAGCAGGATTGACCGGAGTTGAAGTAGGCGCCGTCCACCAGATTCGCGGC
>JAFAGU010000115.1 GCA_019237595.1 Betaproteobacteria bacterium
CTCCTCGCGGAAGGCGTGCTCGCGACCGCCCTCGTGCGCGGCGGCGATCCGGCGCTCGCCCGCGCCGCCGGCGCGGCCGCGGCGGTGCTCATCGACTCGGCGCCGCGCCGCGGCGGCGCTAGGTCTTCAGCCGGTAGCCGGTCCGGAAGATCCACCACACCGCGGCGAGGCACGCGGCCAGGAAGCACGCGGTAAAGGCGAGGCTCGCGCCGACGTGCACGTCGGCGATATCGAAGAAGCTCCAGCGAAAACCGCTGATGAGGTACACCACGGGGTTGAAGAGCGTGACGGTCTGCCATGCCGGCGGGAGCACGCTCACGGAGTAGAACGTGCCGCCAAGGAACGTGAGCGGCGTGATGACGAGGAGCGGCACGAACTGCAGCTGCTCGAAGCCTTCCGCCCACAGGCCGATGATGAATCCGAGCAGGCTGAAGGCGATCGCCGTCAGCACGAGGAAGGCGAGCATCCATCCCGGGTGCGCGATGCGAAGCGGCACGAAGAAGGCGGCGGTGGCAAGGATCACGAGGCCGAGGATGATGGACTTCGTCGCTGCGGCGCCGACGTAGCCCACGACCATCTCGAACGCGGACACCGGCGCCGAGAGGAGCTCGTAGATCGTGCCCGTGAAGCGCGGGAAAAAGATCCCGAACGAGGCGTTGGTGACGCTCTGCGTGAGGAGCGTCAGCATCACGAGCCCCGGCACGATGAAAGCGCCGTAGGGCACGCTCTCGATGTGCGGAATGCGCGTGCCGATCGCGGCGCCGAAGACCACGAAGTAAAGCGAGGTGGAGATCACCGGCGCCACGATGCTTTGCAGGAGCGTGCGGGCGGTGCGCGCCATCTCGAAGATGTAGATGGCGCGGATGGCGCGCGTGTTCAAGCCGCCTTCTCCCGCACGAGATCGACGAAGATGTCCTCGAGCGAGCTCTGCTTCGTCTGCAGGTCCTTGAGCTCCACGCCCGCGGCCGCGAGGTCGCGCAGGAGCTCCGGGATGTCCGAATGCGTCTTCTGCGCGTCGTAGGTGTAGACGAGGTCCTCGCCCTTGAGCTCGAGCCCGTAGCGCGCGAGGCTCGCGGGCACGGCCGCAATGGGCTGCTGCAGGTGAAGCGTCAGCTCCTTGCGGCCGAGCTTGCGCATGAGCTCGGCCTTCTCCTCCACGAGGATGATCTCGCCCTGGTTGATGACGCCGATCCGGTCGGCCATCAGCTCCGCCTCCTCGATGTAGTGCGTGGTGAGGATGATCGTCACGCCGGCGGCCCGGAGCGCGTGCACCGCCTGCCACATCCCCTGCCGCAGCGCGACGTCCACGCCCGCGGTCGGCTCGTCGAGGAAGAGCACCTGCGGGTCGTGCGCGAGCGCCTTGGCGATGAGGACGCGCCGCTTCATGCCGCCGGAGAGCGTCATGATCTTGGAGTCCTTGCGGTCCCAGAGCGAGAGCTCCTTCAGCACCGCCTCGATGCGGGCCGGGTCGGAGGGCTTGCCGAAGAGCCCGCGGCTGAAGGCGACCGTCGCCCAAACGCTCTCGAAGGCATTGGTCGTGAGCTCCTGCGGGACCAGACCGATCAGCGAGCGCGCGGCGCGCCAGTCGCGCAGGATGTCGTGCCCGCCGACCGAGACGGCGCCCTCGGTGGGCGTGACGATGCCGCAGACGATGTTGATGAGCGTCGTCTTCCCGGCACCGTTGGGGCCGAGCAGCGCGAAGATCTCGCCCTTGCGGATCTCGAGGTCGACGCCCTTCAGCGCCTGGCGGCCGCCGGCGTAGGTCTTGCCGAGGCCGCGGATGGAGATGACGGGCGGCATGGGCCGCGATTATCGCGCGCCGCTACTTCCTCTTCGTGGCCTTCTTCGCCTTGCGGGCTTTCGCCTTCTTAGCGGGCTTGCGCGCCGGCATCGCCTGCGCCGGCTTCCAGAGCCCGAGCATCCTGCCCTCGGGATCGGTGAAGAGCGAGAGCCAGCCCATGCCGGGCACTTCCTGCTCCTCGACGTGGATCTTGCCGCCGGCCGCCTCGATCTTCTTGCGGTAGGGAGCCAGCTCGTCGACCGCGATGTAGAAGATGGTCTGGCTCGGCCACGGCCCGCTGCGGTCGGGCCTCAGCATGCCGCCGCCGATGCCCATCTTGCTGCCGGTGTCGACGGCGCGGTAGTTCCACTGCGGGTGATAGGTCACCTTCCAGCCGAAGAGCTTCGCGTAGAAGTCGGAAAGCTTCTGCGGGTCTTCGGAGTTCATTTCCCAGTGGACGACGGGGTTGCCCATGCGGGCCTCCTTTCTGTTTCAGTGGACTTCGATTCGGGGGATCCGCCGCGCACGAGCGCGGCGGCAAGCGCCGCGACGAGGGCAAAGCCCGCGGCGACGGCAAAAGCGGCCTGGTACCCGGCAGCGAGCGCCGCTTCATTCATGGTGCCGCGCTCGAGCAGGCCCGCGGTGCGCGCCTCGGCGAGGCTCGCGAGCACGGCGAGGCCGAGCGCGCCGCCCATCATGAAGGCGGTGTTGGCAACGCCGGAGGCGAGGCCGGATTCGTCGGGCGCGGCGTCGCTCATCGCGACGAGCAGCACGGGGTTGAGCGCCATCCCGCAGCCGATGCCGAGCAGCGTCATCGCCGGCAGGATGTGCCAGGCAAGGCTTGCCTGGACCGGCGCGAGCGCGAACACCGCGAGACCGGCGGCGGCGAGCACGAGGCCCGCGAAGATCGGCGCCCGCACGCCGAAGCGCAGGACGATCTTCGCCGAGAGGCCGAGCGAGAACGCGGCCATGATGACGTTGGAGGGCAGGAAGGCGAGGCCGATCTTGAGCGCGTCGTAGCCCAGCACGAGCTGCATGTCGAGCGCCGAGAGGAAGAACCACGCGAACATCGCCGCGCACCAGAGCGCGCCGATGATCCCGGCCACGCAGAGGTTGCGCCTCGCGAGCAGGCGCAGCGGCATGAGCGGCGCGCGTACGCGCGACTCGACCATGAAGAACGCGGCGAAGAAGGCGAGCGAGCAGGCGAGCAGGCCGAGCGTCTGGACGGAGCGCCAGCCGGCGGCGTTCCCGTTCACGATCGCGTAGATCGCGAGCATCAGTCCGGCCGTGATCGTGCCGGCGCCGGCGAGGTCGATCGTCCCGGGCGAGCGCCGCTCGTCGGGCGCGATCAGCGCCCGGCACAGGAACCAGATGGCGATGCCGATCGGCAGATTGACGAGGAACACCCAGTGCCAGTTGAGCGCGCTCGTGAGGAGCCCGCCCGCGAGCACGCCGATCGATCCGCCCGCCGCGCACACGAAACCGTAGACGCCCATGGCGCGGGCTCGGTCGCCCGCATCGGTGAAGAGATCCATGATGAGCGAGAGCGCGATCGCCGAGACCACCGCCCCTCCGAGCCCCTGGGCGGCGCGTGCGGTAACGAGGAGCCACTGCGTGCCGGAAAGCCCGCACACGACGGAAGCGGCAGTGAAGAGCGCGATGCCGGCAAGGAAGAGCTTCCGGTGCCCGAAGAGGTCTCCCAGGCGCCCACCGAGGAGGAGGAAGCCGCCGTAGAACACCATGTACGCGTTCACCACCCACACGAGCGAGCTCTCCGTGAAGCCGAGGTCCATCCGGATGGAAGGCAGGGCGACGTTCACGACCGTCGTGTCGAGCACGATCATCAGCTCGCCGGCGCAAAGGACGTACAGCGCCCACCAGCGCTTGCGTTCGGCCGACATCTACGCCTGCTGGAGGTAGTGCCCGAGCTTCTCGAGCGCGCCGGTCCAGCCGCGGCGGTGGTTGTCTCGCGCGGTCTCGTCGAAGAACTGCTCGTGGCGGAACTCGAGGCGCGTGCCGCCCGCCGCCGGCTGCAGGAGGATCGTCACCTGCGAGACGCGCTCAGGCGTGCTGTTCGGCCAGCACCAGCTGAAGACGAGCCGGCGGTTCGGCACCACTTCCTTGTAGACGCCGGCGCACTCGTGCGCCTTCCCGTCCGGGCCGCCGAAGACGATGCGAAAGCGCCCGCCGGGACGCACGTCGAGCTCCGCCTTCGACACCGGCTCGTTCGGCCCGGGGCCGAACCAGCGGCTTATCGCCTGCGGGTCGGTCCACGCGCGCCAGACTTTTTCCGGCGGGACGGGGTAGTCGCGCTCGAGGACGAGCGAGGGTTTTTCGCCGAGTCCGGCGCTTTCCATCTCTGAAGCTCCTCTTGCTGGTAAAGGAAGCGGCCGAGCGCGTCCAGGCGCTCGGTCCAGAATTTCTCGTAGCGCGCCATCCAGGCGGCGGCCGCCTGCATCGGCTTCGCGTGCAGCTCGCAGCTCACCACGCGGCCTTCCTTCGAGCGCTCGATGAGCCCCGCCGCCTCGAGCACGCGCAGGTGCTTCATGAAGCCGGGGAGCGACATGTCGTAGGAGGCGGCGAGCTCGCTCACCGGCCGCTCGCCCTCGGCAAGCGACTGGAGCACGTGCCGGCGCGTGCGGTCGGAGAGCGCCCCGAAGAGCGAGTCGAGCTCCTCCTCGGAATACTTAACCATAGAGTTTAGTTTCTACCCGGAGCGCCGCCTTGTCAAGCGCCCGGCGCGGCCCTACTCCACCTTGGCGCCCGAGGCCCTCACGACCGGGGCCCACTTCTCGGTCTCGGCCTTGATCACCTTGCCGAAATCCTCCGGAGTGCCCTTGAGCGGCGTGGCGCCAAGGTCCCGCAGGCGCTCGATCATCTTCGGGTCGACGAGCGCCTGGTTCACGGCGGCGTTCAGCTTGTCGATCACCTCGCGCGGCGTGCCCTTCGGCATGCCGATGCCGAACCACGCGGTGGCCTCGTAGCCCTTCACGGTCTCGCCCACGGTCGGCACATCGGGCAGCGAGGCGTCGCGCTGCGCCGACGTGACCGCGAGGGCGCGCAGCCTCCCGCCCTTGATGAAGCCCGAGGACGACGGGAGGTTGTCGAAGATGAGGTCCGCCTGGCCGCCCATGATGTCGGCGAGCGCCGGGCCCGCGCCCTTATAGGGCACGTGGACCATCTTGCACCCGGTCATCGACTTGAAGAGCTCTCCCGAGAGGTGCACGGAGGTGCCGCTGCCGGAGGAAGCCATGTTGATCTTGTCGGGGTTCGCCTTGCAGTAGTCGACGAACTCCTTGACCGTCTTCGCCGGGAAATCGAGCCGAACGACCATGACGTTGGGCGAGCGCGCGATGCCGGCGACGGGCACGATGTCGGTGAGGAAATTGAACGGCAGGTTCTTGTAGAGCGTGGTGTTGATGCCGTTCGCCGGGTTGACGAGCAGCATCGTGTAGCCGTCCGGCGCCGACTTCACGACGTACTCCACGCCGATGTTGTTGCCGCCGCCGGGCTTGTTCTCGATCAGGAAGGGTTGGCCGAGCTTCTCGGTGAGCCAGCCGCCCATGAGGCGCGCGAGGAGATCGGTGGTTCCGCTCGTCGGATAGGGCACGATCCACTTCACCGGGTGAGCTGGGTAGTCCGCGGCCGCCGCGGAAAACGCCGCGGCGCAAGCGAGCAGGGAAAAGGCCAGGCGAAGCACGAGCTTCATCGCAATCCTCCTATGGTTCTGGTTTTGCCAAGGTATAGCAAAACCGCGGCCACGACGCTACTGGCGGCGCAGGACTTCCGGGTTCACCACGTTGATCGGCGTTCCCGCTTCGTAGGCGAGGATCTGGTCGAAGATGTCCGAGAACTGGAGCTCGTACTCCTCGCGCGTCACGTAGCCAAGATGCGGCGTGCACACGACGTTCTCCATGCCGAGGAGCGGATGCGCGCCGCCGAGCACCGGCTCCTCCTCGTAGACGTCGACCGCGGCCTTGCCCGGGCGGCCGGCCTTCAGCGCGCGCGCCAGCGCGCCGGGCTCGATCAAGCCGGCGCGGCTCGTGTTGACGAGGATCGCGCTCGGCTTCATCCGCGCGAGGTCGGCGCCGGTCACGATTCCGCGCGTCGCGGGGACGAGCCGCATGTGGAGCGAGAGCACATCCGACTGCTCGAAGAATGCGTCCTTGCCCGCCGCGACGGTGTGCCCCTCCGCCGCCGCCTTCTCGCGTGCGGCCTCGCGCGCCCACACGATGACCTTCATGCCGAACGCTCGCCCGTAGCCCGCGACGACGGCGCCGATGCGGCCGTAGCCGTAGATCCCGAGCGTCTTGCCCCGCAGCGTCGTGCCCACGCCGGTTTGCCAGGTCCCGGCTCGCAACGCCGCCATCTGCTTCGGCACGTCGCGCGCCGCGGCGAGGACGAGCGCCCAGGTGAGCTCGGCGGCGGCGTAGGACGGCGTCCCGGCGTGCTGGCTCGAGGAGACGATCACGCCGCGCCGCGTGCACGCCTCGACATCGATGTGCGGGTAGACGCTGCGCTGGCTGATGAGCTTGAGCTTCGGCAGCCGCTCGAGAAGCGGCGCCTGGATCTTCGTCCGCTCGCGGATGAGGACGAGCGCCTCGACCTCCGCCAGCCGCCGCGCGAGCGTCTCCTTGTCCTCCACGTGGTCGTTCCACACCTTGACCTCGTGGCGCGCAAGCTTGGCGAAGCAGCCGAGCGTGCGCACGGTGTCGAAGAAGTCGTCGAGGACCGCGACCTTCATGCGGCTCGTGCCCTTCCCACCCTCTTCAACCGGCCTGCACGCGGGCGAGGTAGGCGCGGATGCGCCGCGCGTTCGTCCCGATGTCGCTTCGTCCGACGCGCGAGAGCGATCGAACGTCGACGCGGCTGCCCGCGCCGTCGCCGGCGATGCGCACCACGATGTCGTCCTTGAAGTGGAACCAGAACGTCGTGTCGGTCGCCTCGATGCGCCCTTGCGCCGGATCGGAGGCGACGATCTCCCAGCCCATCTCCTGCGCCGCTTCCCGCGCGCGCGCGAACGCCACGTTGGGCGGCACCGCGAGGCGGAGCGGCTGGATGTCCGGGTAGCCGGCCTTCTGCTGCTCGGCGACTTCCTTGCCGCCATAGTCGGCCTTGTTTTCCGCGCCCTTTCGCATCGGCAGCACGGCGGCGAAAACGGGCGGGTTTTCCATGTCGGTGGTGATGTCGTGGATGCGAGGCACCGATTGCGCGCGCACGCCCCAGATCACGCCGATCG
>JAFAGU010000269.1 GCA_019237595.1 Betaproteobacteria bacterium
CGCTGGCTTGCCGCCACCGGCAAGCGGATCCGCCCGGTCGCGCCGCGTTCACCGGAAGGCGATCCCTGGCCCTCGGGGCTCGAGCCGGACCTCGTCGACGTCGAGCTCGGCATTGCGCGCACCATGCCCGCGCGCGGCGAGCAGCCTGCCGTGAAGGAAATTGAACGGCTCTACCTCGACATGGTGCGCGCGGCACGGCGCACGATCTACGTGGAGAACCAGTACTTCACCGCCCCGCGCGTGGCGGCAGCGCTTGCCGAGCGCCTGGCCGAACCGGACGGGCCGGAAGTGATCCTCGTCCTGCGCCTGCTCAGCAACGGCTGGCTCGAGGAGGCCACCATGCATGTGCTGCGGACGCGGCTGATCGCGCAGCTGCGTGCGGCGGACGTCCATGGCCGGCTCCAGGTGTATTGCCCCCACGTGCCGGGACTCGCGCCCGACTGCTGCCTGAACGTCCATGCGAAGCTCATGATCGTGGACGACCGGCTCCTGCGCATCGGGTCGGCAAACCTCTGCAACCGCTCGCTCGCCATGGACGCGGAGTGCGACGTGGTGCTGGAAGCGCGCGGCGAGGCGCGCATCGCCGACGTGATCCGCAACTTCCGCGACCGGCTCGTGGCCGAGCACCTCGACGTGCCGCGAGAGGCGCTGCAGCGCAAGATCCGAGAGACCGGGTCGCTCCGCGAGGCAATCGAGGCCCTGCGCTGCGAGCACCGGAGCCTGCGGCCGCTCGAGCGGGTACCGAGCTACCCCGAGGCGTTCCTGGCAGCGGCGACGATCGGCGATCCGGAAGAGCCGATCTCGCTCCCCTGGCTCGAGGAAGACCGGCGCGCGCCGGGGACCTCCGCTGCGGATCGCCCCGCGTGGGGCCATCTCGTCGCGTTCACGGCCTTCGTCGCGGCGCTCCTCGCCGCCTGGCGCTTTACGCCGCTCGCCAATGTCATCACTCCCGAGAATGTCGTCGGGTACGCGAGGGAGTTTGGCAGCCGGCCCTGGGCGCCGGCGCTCGTCATGCTCGCCTACACGCCCGCCTGCTTTCTGATGTTCCCTCGGCCGCTCATCACGCTCGCCGGCGTGATCGCCTTCGGTCCATGGCTCGGCTTCGTGTACGCGCTCGTCGGCATCGTCGCTTCTTCGGTGGTGACCTATTACGTGGGGCGCGCCATGCGGCGCGACATGGTGCGCCGCCTCGCCGGGCCGAAGCTCGACCGGATGATTGATGTCCTGAGGAAGAACGGCCTTCTCGCGATGACGCTCCTGCGGCTCGTGCCGGTGGCTCCCTTCGCGGTGGAAGGAATCGTTGCCGGAGCGGTGCGCATCCGCCTCAGCCACCTCGCGATCGGCACGGCGATCGGGATGCTCCCGGGCACGCTCGCGGCCACGGTGTTCGGCGAGCAGATCGAGACCGCCCTCACCGGCGGCGGCATGAACTGGTGGATCGTCGCCGGGTGCGCCGCCGCGCTCGCCCTCGGCATCTTCGCGGTGCAGCGCTGGTTTGCGCGCATGGCGCGGCGGGAGGCGCGCGGCCCGGCGCCGCGATGAGGCCGAACAGCCTCGCGCACTGGCAGGCGCTCGATGCGGAGCTCTCGCCGGAATGCCTGCGCGTGGCCTCCTACAACGTGCACGGCTGCGTCGGGGCCGATGGCCGGCGCGACCCGGCGAGGATCGCCGCCGTGATCGCCGAGCTGGGATGCGACACCATTGGCGTGCAGGAGGCCTACGCCGCGGAGTCCGTCGCCGCGGCGCTCGGCATGCGAGTCATCGCCGGGCCGGACCATGCGTGGCACGACCGCCATGTCGGCAACGCGCTCCTCACCCGCCGCGAGGTGCTGGCGGTGCGCCACCACGACTTCGGCCTGCCTGGCCGCGAGCCCCGGACCGCGATCGACGCCGAGCTCCTCGTCGGCGGGCGGCCGCTTCGCATGATCGTCACGCATCTCGGCGTGCCGCCGCGCGAGCGGCGCCACCAGGTGCGGAAGCTCCTGCGCCTCATCAAGGAGACTGCGCGCGAGGAGCGCGTCGTCGTCCTGGGGGACATCAACGAGTGGCTCCCGCTCGGCCGGCCGCTGCGCTGGATGCACGCCCTGCTCGGGCGCTCGCCCGCCGAGCGCTCGTTCCCGTCCCGCTGGCCGCTCTTCGCGCTCGACCGCGTGTGGGTGCGCCCGCGCCATGCGCTGCTCGCCTTCGGCGCGCACCGCTCGCCGCTCGCGGCGCTCGCCTCCGACCACCTTCCGGTGAAGGCGATCGTCGCAAAACAAAACGGGCCTTGCGGCCCGTCTTGAGCGCTTCCCGAAGGAGGCGTTACTTCGTGCTCGACGTGGAGCTCGAGCCGGTGCTCGAGCCGGTGTTGGCCTTTTCCTTCGTCTTGTCCCACAGGTGGGTCGTGTCTTCCTTCGCCGCGGCCGCGAGGTACTCGGCGCGGTTCAGCTTGCCGTCGTGGTTCAGGTCGAACTTGTCGAAGTCCTTCGCGAGGCGCGGATCGCCTGCCGCTTCGGCCTTCGAGATGTAGCCGTCCTTGTTCTTGTCCAGCTTCGCGAACGTCGAATCGTCGGACCGCGATACGTTGCCGGCCTTGCCGACGGTGGTGTCGGCGCCCTTGTCCTTCGCGGTATCGGCGGCGTACGCCGACCCCATTGCCAGCGCCGCTGCGGAGGCGCCGAGCATCAATGCCTTAACGAGCTTCATAGAGACTCCTTTCGAAAGAGAAGCGAGATCGTTCCATGCAAACCGCATGCCCGGGCCGCGCAGGGGCATGCGCCACATGGACTAATCAAGGCGCAGCTGCGCGCGCGGTGGACCGCGGCTTCGCCCGCATGAGCGCTTCGTACTCCTGGCGGCTCAGTTTCCCGTCATGGTTGCGATCCGCCCGGTCGAAGCCCGTGACGAGTCGCTCGTTCCCGGCGGCCTCCGAGAGGCTCACCATGCCGTCGCCGTTCAGGTCGGCGCGGCGGAACGACTCGTCGAACTCCGGCGAGGGCGTGAAGGCCTTCGCCGCAGGCGCGCTCGAGCCTGCGCTCGCGCTTCCCTTCTTCGAACGCTCGGCCGCCGAAGCGCAGACGGCGCAGAGGAGCACTATGGCGAGGACGCAGGACCGAAACACGCCATCGGCGCTGCAGCATTCGTGCCGGCAAACACATCTGGTCACAATTTGCCTGTGCGGCCGCCCAGCGAAGGGGTAGGCTCCGCGCATGGGCTCCATCCGATGGTCCCTGCTCGCGCTCCTTGTTTTCGCTGGGCGGCTGGCGTTCGCGCAGAGCTGGGACGTGCAATCTCCACAACCGCTGTCCTACCCGGACTACGTGGTCGTGCCCGTCCTCGTTCCGGTGCCGGTGATCGTGCCTGCGCCGGTTCCGGCGCCGGTGCCAGTGCTTCCGCCACAGGACGATCCGCGCAGTGCCGCGCAGAAGATCGAGGACCAGAGCTCGGCGGCGTTCCTCGAGCGCCAGCGGGCGCTCAACCAGCCCAGCCCCGCGGTACGCCTGCAGAAAAAAAGCGCCCCTTAGAATAGCGGCGCATGCCGCGCATCGTCCGCGAGACGCTCGTCTCCCTCCGCGACCTGCTCGCGACCTGGGGCCCGCTCTTCCTCATCACGCTCGCGGCCCTCGTGCTCGCCTATTGGTGGCTGAAGCCCGAGCCGCCACGCCATGCAGTGCTCGGCGTCGGCGCCACCGGCGCCTACAAGGAATTCGGCGAGCGCTACGCCCAGGAGCTCGCGCGCCACGGAATCCGGCTCGAGCTGCGGCCCTCGGCCGGCTCCTGCGAGAACCTGCGCCTGCTCAAGGATCCGAAGGAGCGCGTGGATTTCGGCTTCGTGCTCGGCGGCTCCTGCGACAACGAGCGCACGGTCGACGAGGACAAGGGCCAGCTGGCGCTCTATTCGCTTGGGAGCCTCTTCTACGAGCCGGTGTGGATCTTCTACCGGGCGGAGAAAGCGAAGGCGCTGGGCAAGGAGGGCGTCCTCTCGAACCTCTCCCAGCTCAAGGGCTGGAAGGTCAACGTCGGCGTGCGCGGCTACGGCTCCGCCGGGCTCATGAGCAAGCTCCTCGCCGCCAACCTGCTCGAGCGCGACGAAGTGCAAAGGAGCTTCCTCGAGGACCAGGACGCGGTCGTGGCGCTCCTCGGCGGGCAGCTCGACGCGATGGTGCTCGTCACGGCGCCCGAGTCGCAGTTCGCGCAGCTCCTCATCCAGACGCCGGGGGTGAAGCTCTTCGAGTTCAAGTCGGGCGAAGCCTATGCGCGCCGCTATCCGTTCATGACGCCGCTTGCGCTGCCGCGCGGCGTCGCGGACCTCTCGCGCGACGTGCCGCCGCGCGACCTGGAGCTCGTGGCGGCGACCACCTCGCTCGTCGCGCGCGAGGGCACGCATCCGGCCCTCGTGCAGCTCATGGTCCAGGCGGCCGCGCACATCCACTCCGGCGCCAACTGGATCGCGCGCGCGGGCGAGTTCCCGACGCCGGCGCATAGCGAATTCCCGCTCGCCGCCGAGGCCGAGCGCTTCTACAAGAACGGCCCGCCGCTCCTGCAGCGCTACCTGCCCTTCTGGCTCGCGAACCTCGTCGACCGCATGTGGGTCGCGCTCTTCTCGATCGTCGCGGTCCTCATCCCGCTCTCGCGCATCGTGCCGCCGCTCTACCAGCTGCGCGTGCGCTCGCGGATCTTCCGCTGGTACCGCCAGCTGCGCCAGATCGAGGACGATGCCGGGCAGAAGGGCGCCGACCGAGCCGAGCTGATGGCGAGCCTTTCCCGGCTGGACGCGAAGGCCTCGCGCATCGCCGTGCCACTCGCCTACACGGACGAGCTCTACGCGCTGCGCCAGCACATCGACCTCGTGCGAGAGCGCCTCGGAAAGGCGCGCTAGGCCGCCTTTTTCTCGGCCCGCTGCTCCACCGGCTTCTCTGCGTGGCCGAGGTTGCAGGCGGTGTTGACGAGCGCCACGTGCGAGAAGGCCTGGGGAAAATTTCCGAGGAAGCGCTTCGCGCCGGGATCGTACTCCTCGGCGAGCAGGCCGACGTCGTTCCGCAGCGCGAGCAGCCGCTCGAAGAGCTCGCGCGCCTCGTCGGTTCGCTTGAGCAGCACGAGACAGTCCGCCAGCCAGAAGCTGCACGCGAGGAAGACGCCCTCGCCGGCCGGCAGGCCGTCGAGGTCCGGATCGGTGCCGTAGCGGCGCACGAGGCCGTCCACCATCAGGTCGCGCCGGATGGCGTCTACGGTCCCGACGATGCGCGGGTCGTCCGCCGGCAGGAACCCCGTGTGCGGCACGAGGAGCAGGCTCGCATCGAGCGCCTCGGAGCCGTAGCTCTGCACGAAGGTGCCTCGCCGCGGATCGAAGCCCTTCGCGCACACATCGGCGTGGATGCGGCTTCTCACCTCGCGCCAGCGCGCGACCGGCCCGGGCAGATCGAATTGCTCGGCCGTTTCTACGGCGCGATCGAAGGCCACCCATGCCATCACCTTGGAGTAGGTGAAGTGGCGAGGCTTGCCGCGGATCTCCCACAAGCCTTCGTCGGGCTGCTGCCAGACCTCCTCGAGGTGCGCGAGCAGCGCCTGCTGGACGTCCCAGGCCGGCTGAGAGGCTGCTACGCCGTTCTTGCGCGCCTGGTAGAGCGCGTCCATGAGCTCGCCATAGACATCGAGCTGCACCTGCGTCGATGCGGCATTGCCGATGCGCACGGGCTTCGAGCCCTCATAGCCCGGGAGCCACGGGACCTCCCATTCGGCGAGGCGGCGCTCGCCCGCGACGCCGTACATGATCTGCATCTGCTCGGGGCTGCCAGCGACGGCGCGCACGAGCCACTCTCGCCAGCGTCCCGCTTCCTCGCTATAGCCACCGTTCATCATGGCGAGCAGCGTCATCGTCGCGTCGCGGAGCCAGCAGTAGCGATAGTCCCAGTTGCGCACGCCGCCCGGCTTCTCGGGGAGCGAGGTCGTGGGCGCGGCGACGATGCCGCCCGTGGGCTCGTAGGTCAGTGCCTTCAGCGTCAGGAGCGAGCGCCGCACCGGTCCGGCGAATTCGCCCTTCACGGAGCAGCGCTCGCACCAGCGCCTCCAGTACGCCTCGGTGCCGGCGAGCGCCGCGATCGCATCGAGCGGCGGCGCCACCGGCACATAGGAGGACTGGTAGGTGAGCACGAAAGGCACCTGATCGCCCTCGCGCACGTCGAATTCCGCCACGGTGGTGAGGTTCTCGCCGCGGAGCGGCACGTGCGTGCGCAGGATGACGCGGTCCGGTCCGGCGACGGCGCAAAGACCGCGCTCTCCTTCGAGACGCGTAACCCACGGCACCGAGAAGCCGTAGTCAAAGCGAAGGATGAACTCCATCGCCATGCGCACGCGCCCTCGGCGCCCGACGACGATGCGAGCCACGTCGCAGTGGCGGTCGTGCATGGGCATGAAGTCGACGAGCGTGACGGCGCCTTCCGCCGTCTCGAACTCCGTCTCGAGGATCAGCGTGTCGTCGCGATAGCGCCTCTTCACGGAACAGTTCTCGTCCGAGGGGCGAAGCAGCCACCTCCCCTGCTGGGGCCCGCCCAGGAGCGCCGCGAAGCACGCCGGCGAGTCGAAGCGCGGCCAGCAGAGCCAGTCGATCGAGCCGTCGCAGCCGACGAGCGCGGCGCTCTGGCAGTCGCCGATCAGCGCGTAGTCTTCAATCCGCAAAGGAGAGCACCGTCTTGACGTCGCCCGTCCGCCGCTCGTAGGCGCTCTCCCACTGCGCGAGCGGCACGACGCGCGTGATGACCCTTTCGAGCCACGCGCGATCGGCGCGCGCCAGCGAATCGGCCGCGGCGCGATAGTGGCGGAGGTTCGCGTTCACCGTGCCGAAGACGACGCCGTTCGTAAGCACCATCGACTGGTTGAAGGGCGCGACCGGGAGCGCCACGTTGCTCGCAGCGGCGGAGAGGCCGGTGAGGCAGGTGATGCTGTTCGGCCGCTCGACAGCGAGCAGCCGCCGGACCACTTCCGGAGCGCCGGTGCATTCCACGACGATGTCGTAGTCGCCTTCCGTCTTCTCCGACGCGAAGTACCTGGCGCCGATCGCGCGCACGAGCTGCGGCTTGGGGGCGCGGTCGTTGTGGTCCTGCACGTGCACTTCAAGCCCGCGCTGCCGCCCCATCAGCGCGGCCATGAGGCCGACGGGCCCGGCGCCGACGACGAGCGCGCGCCTCGGCGTCCAGAGCGTGCGGCGGCCGATGCGCTCGATCTGCTCCCACGCCTTCGCGAGTACGCTCGCCGGCTCGAGCAGCACGCCGCAGCGCCCGAGCGCGGGATCGAGCCTCACCAGCATCGATGCCGGAATCCGGAAGCGCTCGGCGGCAAAACCGTTCAGGCCCTTGATGCCGTGCTCGGTGTAGCGGCCGTTCGAGCACATGTCCCACTCGCCCGCGGCGCAGTGCGCGCACGGGACCGGGTCTGCGGTGCGAACCACGCCTACGACCAGATCGTCGCGAGCGAAGCCGCTCTCCGCAGGCGCTTCGAGCACGCGGCCGAGCGACTCGTGGCCAAGGACGAGCCGCTCGAGCCCGGCCGGCGCTTCGCCATAAACGCCCTCGACGAGCTCGCGGTCGGTGCCGCAAATTCCCACGGCGACCGCTCGCACGAGCACGTCGCCTGCGGCCGGCGCGGGGTCGGGAATGTCGTCCAGCCGCAACGAGCCTGGCTTCCGCGGAACGATGGTGATGGCGCGCATGTAAAAAGGACAGCGGCCGCCGGGCCGCAGTTCAGAGCATCGGCAGGCTTTTCGGCTTGCCGAGCGGAAATGCCCTTTCCAGCGCCTGGAGATCCGCGCCGTCGAGCGGCACCGAGCCGCCCGCGTTCTCCTCGGTATGCTTCGGCGACGAGGATTTTGGGATGGAGAAGACGCTTTTCCGGCGCGTGAGAAACGCGAGCGCGACCTGGCGAGCCGTGGCGCCGTGCTTCTTCGCCACTTCGTCGAGCGTCTTGTGCCGGGGGAACGAGCCGCTGCCGAACGGGCTATAGGCGACCACCGCCACGTCATGCTTCTCGCACCACGGAATCACCGCGTGCTCGATCGCGCGCTCGCCCAGGTGGTAGAGCACCTGGTTGCAGGCGACTTGGGGCCGGATCTTCCAGAGCTCCTCGAGGTCGGAGACGTCGAAGTTGCTCACGCCCCACGAGAGGATCTTGCCTTTCTCCACGAGCTCCTCGAAGGCCGCGACCGTCTCCGCGAGCGGGTAGCTTCCGCGCCAGTGCAGGAGGTAGCAGTCCAGGCGATCGGTCTTCAATCGCTTGAGCGAACGCACGCAGGCCGCGAGCGTGCCCTTGCGCGAAGCGTTGGAAGGCAGCACCTTGCTCACGAGGAAGAGCTCTTCGCGCCGGCCGGCGATCGCATCCCCGATGACGAGCTCCGCGTCGCCGTACATCTCCGCCGTGTCGATGTGCGTCATGCCGAGCTCCATGCCGCGGCGAAGCGCCGCCACCGAGGCCGCACGGTCGCCGAGCTGCCAGGTCCCCTGCCCCAGGACCGCAACGGGGCGCCGGGTCAGTCCGAAAGGTCGCTTGTCCATCGCTCCACTGTGCCGCAAATGGCCCGCTCCCTTCAACATTCGTGCCCCCTCTGTGATAATGGCCGCATGAAAGCCGAGAAGCGGCCCACCAGGCGCAGCGTCCGCAAGCAGGTCAGCAAGGAGGAATGGCAGAAGCGGGTCGACCTGGCGGCGTGCTATCGCCTCGTCCACCTCTACGGCATGGACGAGATGATCGCGAACCACATCTCCACGCGCGTGCCCGGCGAGGACAACGCGTTCCTCATCAACCCGTACGGCCTGCTCTACGACCAGATGCACGCCTCGTGCTTCGTCAAGATCGACCTCGACGGGAACGTGCTCTACAACCCCACCGACTACGGCATCAACCAGGCGGGGTACGTGCTGCACAGCGCGGTTCACCGCGCGCGGCACGACGTGGACTGCGTGATCCACACCCACACGCTCGCCGGCATGGCGGTCTCGGCGATGAAGTGTGGCCTCCTTCCGCTAGCGCAGACCGCGATGCGCTTCATCGACGTTGCCTACCATGACTACGAAGGCGTGGCGATCAACCTCGCCGAGCAGGAGCGCGTCGTGCGCGACCTCGGCAACCGCGAAGTCATGATCCTCCGGAACCACGGCGTGCTGGTCGTCGGAGCGAGCATTCCCGAAGCCTTCAACAACACCTTCCGCCTCGAGCGCGCCTGCCAGCTCCAGATCATGGCGCTCTCCTGCAACACCGAGCTCTCCATGCCGCCGCGCAAGCTGATCGAGGACACGAACCGCCTCTACCTCCCCGGCGTTCGCCGGCGCTTCGGCCTCCTCGAGTGGCCGGCGCTCCTCGCGAAACTCGACAAGATCGACCCGTCGTACCGCGACTAGCCGCGGCGCCGGTCGGCACTTAAGTTGCTCCTCAGGCGGTCATGAGACCGCGCGCCGGCCTTGAATCGCTCGCCCTGGATCGGATGCCGGAACTCCTGCTCGCGGTCACCGTGCCTGCCGCGATCTGCGGCCTCTCCTACTCCACCGATATCTCGCGCATCCTCGCGTTGGCGCTCATCGTCGCGTGGTGGTTCATGCTCATCCCGCTCGCGCTGGCGTGCTTGACGATAGTCGTGATGAAGAGCCTCTGGACGTCTGCTCCTGGCCGAAAGCGGACTTCTTGGCAGTCAGATTTGTAGTGGGAACTACTAGCCAAAGCGAGTGAAAGTGTTTGACGCTGCCGCAGATAAAGCGCAGCCTGAAACCAAGAACGACCTTCCGCGAAGTCAAACCGGAATCTTTCCGGCCTCGGCGCCCAAGGAGTACCCGAAAGGGCGCCATGTCTCCTGGACCTCTAGGAAGTGAAAACAGCTCGTCCCCTGCGCGAGTACCGCCTACCGCAGGCCGGCGCATCCTTGTTGTTGACGATGACCGAGACACGGCCGAATCGTTTGCACTCCTACTTCGCACATTGGGGCACCACGCCGAGTTCTTGACGGATCCAGCGCACGTCCCAGCACGCGTTAGAGTCGTCCGCCCACATCTCGTCTTGCTCGATATCGGCATGCCCGGTGTCGATGGCTGGGACTTGGCACGTCTTATTCGCGGCGACCTTGGCGATTCAGTGCAAATCGTGGCTCTGACCGCCTATGTTGATGCCGACGCTCGTCGCAGGAGCCGCGAAGCTGGGTTTGATGCGCATCTGCCAAAGCCGGTGGACATCCAAGTGCTGACCAGAATCTTGGATCAGATGTCGGAACGCTAAGAGCCACTATGGCAGGACGCGAAGCGCCCACGGAACGGAGAACAGAGCGCGGGAGGTGTGGATGGCAGATGGCTATGCGGTTACTGACCTGGCCTTAAAGCTCTACGGAAGGGACCAGCTGAAGGCGATCCTCGGCGTGGATGATGTGACCCTGGCGCAGTGGGAAGCGCACGAAGCGCTTCCGACCTGGCCGGTCTATGCGTTGCCATGGTGCTTGAAGCTCAACAGAAAGTGATTTCAGAGCTTCGCTCGAAGCGAAGTCCGCCGTCCGAATAACCGTCCGCTTATGGCCGAAAGCGGACCTAAACTGACACTCCGTTGTGGAGGTCCTCATGCCCCAAGCAGAGACATACCCCTACGCGACCTACCTCGACATCAAGTTCCCTGCGCTCGAGACGGTCGATGTAAACGCGCTGGTCGACGCGTGCGAGCACCGCTGGTACAACCAGACGCTTTGCAAGGTGAACGATTCGGTGGTTAGGCTGGGCGTGCTGGAAGGCGAATACCACTGGCACCGGCACGAGAAGGACGACGAGTTCTTCTTCGTGCTCGACGGGCATTTCATCATCGATTTGGAAGGTCGCTCGGTCGATTTGAGGCCCCGCGAGGGGTTTGTCGTGCCGAGAGGCGTGCTCCATAGGACGCGGGCACCGGAGCGCTCGGTCATCCTCATGGTGGAGACCGCGTCCATCGTGCCGACGGGCGATCCGGCCTAGGCGCGATCCATACTGAAGCGGTATGGAGATTGCTTCCGCGCCTTCGTGCGCCCGAAGCAGATCTTCCACCTCCTGAAGGACGCCGGCACCTCGTGGTCGAACGACCGCGCGAACAGCATGGGGGCGGCGATTTCGTACTACTCGCTCTTTTCGCTCGCGCCGCTGCTCGTGATCATCATCACCGCGGCGGGGTATTTCCTGGGCGCGGACCGGGTCGAGCAGGCGATCTTCGGCCAGCTCTCGGACCTGATGGGCGAGCCGGCGGCGAAGGCCGTGGGCGAGATGCTCCGCCATGCGCAGCAGCCCAAGACCGGCGGAATCGCCGCGGCGATCAGCATTGCCGTGCTGCTCGCAGGCGCCTCCACCGTGCTTTCGGAGCTGCAGTCTGCGCTCGACGTCATCTGGCGCGCGCCCGACAAGGAGAAGACGAGCGGGGTCTGGCAGTGGCTGAGGGTGCGCCTCGTCACCTACGGCATGGTGCTCGCCATGGCGTTCCTGATGATCATCTCGCTCGTCCTGAGCGCGGGGGTCGCCGCGCTCGGCAAGTGGTGGGGCCCGATGCTGCGAAACTGGACGATCGTCGCCCATGCGCTCGATCTCCTCGTGAGCCTCGCGCTCCTCACGTGCGCCTTCGCGGTGATCTACCGCTTCATGCCGAGCGCGCGCGTGCACTGGCGCGACGTGTGGATCGGCGCCGGCGTCACCTCGCTCCTCTTCACCATCGGAAAGTTCGCGATCGGGCTCTACCTCGGCAAGAGCAATGTCGCGTCGAGCTTCGGCGCCTTCGGCTCGCTCGCGCTCATGATGGTGTGGGTGTACTACTCCGCGCAGATATTCCTCTTCGGCGCCGAGTTCACCTGGGTCTACGCCAA
>JAFAGU010000238.1 GCA_019237595.1 Betaproteobacteria bacterium
GGCGTACGCCAAGGAGCGTGTGCAGGGGCGCGACCTCGTGGAAGGCGGCGGCGCGGTGCCGATCATTCGCCACCCGGACGTTCGCCGCATGCTGATGCTCATGAAGTCCCAGACGGAGGCGATGCGCGCCCTTGCGTACGTGGTCGCCTCTGCCATGGATGCTTCGCAGAGGAATCCATCCGAGGAAGTGCGGCAAACCAACCAGGCGTTTGTCGACCTGATGATCCCGGTCGTGAAGGGCTGGAGCACCGAGACGGGGATCGAAGTGGCCTCGCTCGGCGTGCAGGTCCACGGCGGCATGGGCTTCGTCGAGGAAACGGGCGCCGCGCAATACCTCCGCGACGCGCGCATCACCACCATCTACGAGGGCACGACCGGCATTCAGGCGGCCGACCTCGTCGGCCGCAAGATCATGCGCGAAGGCGGCCAGACCGCCCGCGCCGTGCTCTCGCTCTGGAAGGAGCTGGAAGCGGAGCTCGGCCGCTCGCAGAACAAGGACGTGCAGGCAATCCGGCCCGCGTTCTCCGCCGGCGTGCAGGCGGCCGCCGACTGCGTCGGCTTCTTCGTGAGCGAAAAGAACCCCAAGGCGACGTTCGCTGGCGCCGTGCCGTTCCTCAAGCTCCTCGGGATCGTCGCCGGTGGCTGGCAGATGGCGAGAGCCGCGCTGGTCTGCGAGAGAAAACTGAAGGAGCCGGGCGCGGACAAGCCCTTCCTCGAAGCCAAGATCGCGACCGCGCGCTTCTACGCCGACCACGTCCTCGTGCAGGCGCCCGCGCTGCGGAACACGGTCGTCAGCGGAGCCGCCGGCGTGCTCGCGCTCTCCGAGGACCAGTTCCTGGCTGCCTGATCGGCGGCTACAACGAAAAAGGCCCGCAGGTGCGGGCCTTTTCTTTTTGCAGCGAAGCGAAGGCTAGAGCGGCTTGATGTTCGCCGCGGCCGGGCCCTTCTGGCCCTGCGTCACGTCGAAGGAGACCTTCTGGCCGTCCTTCAGCGACTTGTAGCCGGTGCCCTGGATCGACGTATGGTGCGCGAACAGATCCTTGCCGCCGTCGTCCGGCGTAATGAATCCGAAGCCCTTGGCGTCGTTGAACCACTTCACGGTACCTGTAGACATGCTCATGTTTCCTTTCTTGGTGCGGGACGAATCCGGGCCCCGCGTGCGGGCATGACGATCAAGGAAGGAGTTGAACGGCCACTTCGGCACCGCTTGCGCGGCTTGGGAGGGACTGCGCACTTCACTGCTTGAAGGATCACTGCGCGCGCAGTATACCACGCGGCAGACGAACCGCAGGACTAGAACTTCATGCGGCCCGAAACCATCTCGCCCCACATCACCCAGTCGCCGATCAGGCTGTAGAGCGGATAGGTGAAGGTGGCGGGCCGGTTCTTCTCGAAGAAGAAGTGGCCGACCCAGGCGAACGCGTAGCCGGCGACGAGCCCGGCGAGGATCCAGCGTGCGTCCAGCGTCCACGCGGCGCAAAGGAGCGCGGCGAAGCCGAGCGTCGTGCCGGCGAAGTGCAGGCGCCGGCAGGTTCGGTCGGAGTGCTGCGAGAGGTAGAACGGATAGAAGTCCGAAAAGCGGGAATACTTCACGCCGTCTGCTTCCATGACAGGGATTATGGCGCAAAGGGGTGAAACGGGCCCCGGGCAGCGGACTGCGCCGGAACATTCGGGTAACGGGGCAGTCGTACCCTTGCCGGAGGGGCTTGGTCCCGGCGTTTCCCATGGCATCGACGATCCTCGTTGCAGACGACAACCGGGCGAACCGCGACGCGCTCGCCTTCCTGCTCGAGACCGCCGGCTACCGCGTCCTGACGGCAGCCGACGGCCACGAGGCGCTCGCGCTCGCGCGGTCGGAGAAGCCCGAGCTCGTCGTCAGCGACGTGCTGATGCCCAAGATGGACGGCTACGAGCTCGCGCGGCGCATGCGCGCGGAGCCGGCGGTCCGCGGCGCTTCGGTCATTTTCTACACGGCGTATTTCGGCCAGAAGGACGCGAAGGACCTCGCCCGGGCGCACGGGGTCGCGCGCGTGCTCGAGAAGCCGGCGGACAATGACGTCATCCTGAAAACCGTGGCCGAGGTCCTCGCCTCCAGGTCCGCCTTCGCATCGCACGAGGAATCCGGCGGAAAGGCGGACCTCGACCAGGGACACCTCCGGGTGATGGTCGACCAGCTCCTGCAGAAGACCGGCGCGCTCGAGGCACAGCAGCGCCGCGTCGAGCGGCTGAACCGCACGCTTTCGACGCTCAGCGCAGTCAACGCGCTGATCGTCCGGGCACAGGATCGCGAAGGCCTCCTCCAGGAGGCCTGCCGCATGGCGGTCGAGACCGGCGGCTTCGGCTTCGCCGCCGTCAGCCTTCGCGATGCGCCCGCCGCGCCGTTGCGGGTCGTTGCCGCGGCGGGCGAGGGCGCGTCGGATCCGTCGGCCGCAAAGCTGCCCGTCGAGCCCGCGTACGTGGTGTGCAACGACCTCGAGGCGCAGGGCGGCGCCGCGGGGCGCGAGGCGGCGCTCAGGCGCGGGCTCCTGTCGTCGGCCGTGCTTCCGCTGAACGACGGCGGCGAGGCGATCGGCGCGCTCGTTCTCTACGCCAGGCAGCGGGATTTCTTCGACGAGGACGAGCTCCGGCTGCTGCGCGAGCTCGCGGGCGATGTGTCCTTCGCCTTGCGGCACCTTGCGCAGAAGGCGCGCATGGACTACCTCGCCTACCACGACGCGCTGACCGGGCTGCCGAACCGCACGCTCTTCGCCGATCGACTCGCCCAGGCGCTCGCGGTGGCGCGCCGCGAGCGCCGGCTTGCGGCAGTGATCTTCTTCGACGTCCAGCGGTTCCGCCTCATGAACGAGACGTTCGGCCGCAAGGCGGGCGACGAGCTCCTGCGTCAGGTCGCCGCGCGGCTGCGCGGCGCGGTGCATGAGGACGATACGGTCGCGCGAGTCGCGGGCGACCGCTTTGCCATCGCCGCCGAGGGTTTCCAGCAAATCGCCGACGTGACCCGCCTGATCGAGACGATCGGCGAGGCGTTCAACCCGCCCATGTCCTTCGAGGGTGGCGAGCTCCGCGTGGCGCTTCGGGCCGGGATTGCGCTATTTCCGGCGGATGGCGACGGCGCCGACCTGCTGAGCGCACACGCCGAAACGGCGCTCAGCCGCGCGAAGGACACCGGCGAGCGGCACCTCTTCTATGCGCCGGAAATGAACGCGCAGGTTGCCGAATCGCTCGCCATGGAGAACCGCCTGCGCCTCGCGATCGAGGACGGACGGCTTTCGCTGCACTACCAGCCCAAGGTCGATATCCGCACGAGCAAGGTCGCCGGCCTCGAAGCGCTCATCCGGTGGGAGGACCCCGAGCTCGGCTCCATCCCGCCTTCGCGGTTCGTGGGGCTCATGGAAGAGACCGGCATGATCCTCGCCGCCGGGCGGTGGGCGCTCCACACGGCGGTCGCGGATATCCGGCGCTGGCAGTCGCACGGGCTCGTCGTGCCCCGCACGGCGGTGAACGTCTCGGCGCTCCAGCTCAAGCAGAACGACTTCGTCGATTCGGTGCTCGAGGCGATCGCCGGCTTCGAGGGCGGCTCGCTCCTCGACCTCGAGATCACCGAGAGCGTGCTTCTGCACGACATCGAGGACAGCACGCGCAAGCTCGAGCGCCTTCGGAAGGCCGGCGTCGAGGTCTCGGTCGACGACTTCGGCACCGGCTACTCGTCGCTCAACTACCTCGCGCGGCTTCCGGTCGACACCCTGAAGATCGATCGCAGCTTCGTCATGCGCATGCGCGAAGCCGGGTACCCGCGCAACATCGTCGCCATGATCGTCTCGCTCGCGCACACGCTCGGCCTCAAGGTGATCGCCGAGGGCGTGGAGGAGGACGAGCAGATGCGGCTATTGCGCGAGCTGGGGTGCGACCAGATCCAGGGTTTCCTCGTGAGCCGGCCGCTTCCGGCGGACAAGATCGAAGGCCTCCTCCAGGCGGCGAACGACGGCGCGCCGTTCAGCGACGCCGCCTAGCGGCAGCGCGCCGCGGGTCAGAGCTCGCGGATGCGGACTTTCCGGAACTTGACCGGCCCGGTGTTGAATTGCAGGCCGATGCGGCCTTCGGGGTAGCGGCCGTCGTTCGCGACGACGGTCTGCACGCCGTTCAGCTTGAGCGTCATCTCCGGGCCCTTGGCGCGGATCTCATAGGTGTTCCACCTGCCGCCCGCCTTGTAGATCGGCGGCACGGGAACGAACGCGACGTTGACCAGCGCGCCGGTCGCGTTCTTGGGGTCGGGGTTCTTGTCCCAGATCTGCGCTTCATAGGCGCCGGTGGCCGTGCGAACGTCCGCGGGGTTCATCGCGCGAAGGTATACGCCGCTATTCGTGTCGTCGCTCGCCCAGAACTCCACGTAGAGCTCGAAGTCGCGGAACGGGCGCTTCGAGACCAGCACGCTCGCGCCCTTGCCGGAAGCCTTGTCCGCGACGATGGCGCCGTCCTCCGGATGCCAGTTGCCGCCGTTCGTGTTTTCCCAGTTCTCCATGCCCTTCTCGCCGTCGAGGAGGGTGATCCAGCCGTCGCCGACGGGCGGATTCGCGCATCCCCCGACGAAGATTCCAAGAACGGCGATGACGCAGGCAATTATCCTCATTGCATCCCCTACATGTTTGGGTAGTTCGGGCCGCCGCCGCCCTCGGGCGCGACCCAGACGATGTTCTGCGTCGGGTCCTTGATGTCGCAGGTCTTGCAGTGAACGCAGTTCTGGGCGTTGATTTGCAGCTTCTCCTCGACGAATTCGTAGACCCCGGCGGGGCAATAGCGCTGCTCCGGCCCTGCGTATCGGGCGAGATTGACCTTGACCGGAACCGCGGAGTCCTTGAGCGTCAGGTGCGGGGGCTGGTCCTCGTTATGGTTGGTGTTCGAGAAGGAGAGGTCGGTCAGCCGGTCGAAGGTGAGTACGCCGTCGGGCTTGGGATAGGAGATCCGTTCCGAGGAATCCTTGTCCTCGAGCGTTTCGTGGTCGGCATGCGCGTGCGGGAGCGTCCAGGGCGCCTTGCCGCGGAAGAGCACCTGGTCGATGCCGACCATGATCGAGCCGAGGTAGAGTCCCTTCGACATCCACGGCTTGAAGTTGCGCGCCTTGTGAAGCTCTTCGTAGAGCCAGCTCGCCCGGAAAGCCTCCGGATAGGTGGCCAGCTCGTCGTGCGCGCGGCCGGCCTTGAGCGCCTCGACGGCGGATTCCGCCGCAAGCATCCCGGACTTGATGGCGGCATGGCTTCCCTTGATGCGGG
>JAFAGU010000117.1 GCA_019237595.1 Betaproteobacteria bacterium
GCCTCGTGCACTGTGTGGCCGAGCGTGAGCAGCCCGTGATTGCGCAGGATCATGGCCTTCGAGGTCTTGCCGAGGTCCTTTGCCATCCGCGTGCGCTCGTCCATTTCGAGCGCGATTCCCTCGTAGTCGTGGTAGGTGACCATCGGCTCCACGTACTGTGCGTGCTGGCTGATCGGCAGCAGGCCGCACTTCATGGCGGAGACGGCGACGCCGGCGCGCGTGTGCGTGTGGATCACGCAGTTGATCTCGGGCCGCGCCTCGTGCATGCAGCCGTGGATGACGAAGCCGGCCTCGTTGTAGCCGAGATCGAGGGGATCGTCGATGACCTTGCCGTGGTGGTCGATCTTCACGAGGTTCGACGCGGAGATCTCGTCGAACATCAGGCCGTAGGGATTGATCAGGAAGTCGGGCGAGCCGGGCACGCGGGCGGAGAAGTGCGTGTAGATGAGGTCCGTCCACTTGAAGAGGTGCGCGAGCTGGTAAGCGGCCGCGAGGTCCACGCGCGTCTGCCACTCTTCCCTGCTGACGCGGTCGCGGACGGAGGTCTTCTTGACGGGCTTCAGGTTGGCGGCCATGCGCTTTCTCCGGTCGATCCTAGGCTGCCTGCATGATACTCCCGGCGCCTTCCACGGCGTCGAGCGCTTCCAGCAGCAGGCGCGGGTCGTTTCGCCTGAGCTGCGCCGGGTCCGAAAGCATCCGGCGCCAGAGGCGGGCGCGGCGCGTGCCGTGGTAGAGGCCGAGCATGTGGCGCGCGACGGCGCGCAGCGGAACGCTTTGCAGGGACTCGCAGTACTTCTTCATTGAAAGAACGACATCGGCGCGGGATTTGACGCCGTCGGAGAGCACCCACGGATCGTGATAGGCCGCCCGGCCGAGCATCACCCCGTCCACCTTGCCGGCCTGGGCAGCGATCTGCTCGCGGGACGTGATGCCGCCGTTCAGGACGATGTCCAGCTGCGGGAAGTCTTCCTTTAGCCGATACACGAAGGGATACTTGAGCGGCGGAATCTCGCGGTTCTCCTTGGGCGAGAGTCCCTTCAGGATCGCATTCCTCGCGTGCACTATGAAGGTCCGGCAGCCCGCCTGGCCGACGGTCCCGACGAAGTTCCTGAGGAATTCATAGTCCTCCACCTTGTCGACTCCGGTCCGATGCTTGACCGTAACTGCGAGCGGAACTCTTTTCCTGGTCTGAAAGACGCATTCCGCCACGAGCTCCGGTTCTCGCATGAGGCAGGCGCCAAACGCGCCTTTCTGGACGCGCTCGCTCGGGCAGCCGATATTCAGGTTGATCTCGTCATAGCCCCACTGCTCGCCCAACTTCGCGCACTGCGCCAGGTCTTGCGGCTCGGAGCCGCCCAACTGGAGCGCGACCGGATGCTCCTCCTTCGAGAAATCCAGGTGGCGCGGCACGTCGCCGTGGATCAGCGCGCCGGTCGTGATCATCTCCGTATAGAGGAACGCCGACGCGTTCACCTGCCGCATGAAAAAGCGGTAGTGCCGGTCGCTCCAGTCCATCATCGGGGCGACGCAGAGGCGATGCACGCGGTCTTGCACTTACTTCGAGCGCGTGAGCGCGAGCCAGACGCCGCCGCCGATCAGGAACGCGCCGCTCGTGCGGGAGACGAGGCGTACGCGGCGCCGCGAAAGGAGGGCACCGGCGCGGCCGGTCAGCACGGCATAGCCGCCGTCGGTGAGCGCGGCGACGGCCATCGCGGTCAGGCCAAGAAGGAGCACCTGCGAGACGTAATCGCCCTTCGGGTTCACGAACTGCGGAATGAAGGCGCCGAACCAGAAGAAGACCTTCGGGTTCGACAGAATGACGAGGAAGCCCTGGAGGAAGAAGCCGCCGCGCGGAGGCCGGGCGTCCTTCACGTCCAGGTCGAAATCGGGGCTGCGAACGAGCTTCCAGCCGAGCCATACGAGATAGGCCGCGCCGGCAAGCCGCAGCCAGTCGAAGAGCCAGCCCATGACCTCGATCACCGAGGCGAGGCCGACGATCAGGACGCCCAGCATGATGGCGAGCCCGGCTTGCGTGCCGGCGACGTTCAAGAGTCCCGCGCGAGTGCCGTGCTTGAGGCCGTTGGCGACGATGAGTGTCACTGTCGGCCCGGGAATGAGCGTGATGAGGAGACAGGCAAGCACATAGGCGGCGTACGCTTCGAGGGACATCGCTGCTCCTTCAGGCCATGGGCGTGTATTGGTTGGTCATGCTCGCGCGCGCTCGGATCAAGCCGAAGAGCGACTCGGTGAAGGGCGCCTTGACACCGGCCTTGCGCGCGATCTCGAGCGTGCCGGCGAGCAGGCCGTCGATCTCGAGCGGCTTGCCGGCCTCCATGTCCTGCAGCATCGAGGTCTTGAATTTGCCGAGCGCGCGCGCCATGTCGATGCGCGCCTCCGGCTCGATGTCCGCGTCCACGCCGACGGCGCGCCCGATGGCGAGCACCTCGCGCATGATCTCCACCATGTAGGCCTTGACCTGCCCGTTCTCGATCAGCCGGTCCGCCGTGCTCAAGGTGAGCGCGGACACCGGATTGAAACTCACGTTGCCGAGGAGCTTGACCCAGAAATCCCGCTCGATGAAGGGGCTCACGATCGCCTCGAGGCCAGCGCGCCCCAGCGCCTCGGCGAGCCGCGTGGTGCGCGCGGTATTCTTGCCTCCAGGCTCCCCGAGGATGAGCTTCTTCCCCATGTTGTGGCTGACGAGGCCGGGCTCCGGCGTCGAGGCCGCGAGATGGACGACGCAGCCCACGATGCGCTCGGTCGGCATCGCGCGGGAAAGCGCGCCCTGCGGGTCCAGCGACTCCAGCCGCTCGCGGCCGGTTCCGGCGCGCAGGCGGTCGAAGAACCACCACGGCACGCCGTTCATCGCCGTGACGATCGAGGTTTCCGCATTGAGGAGCGGCTTGATGCCCGCGGCGACGCTTGTAAGGCTCTGCGCCTTCACCGCGACTATGACGTAGTCCTGCGGTCCGAGCGAACGCGGCTCGGAGTCGGCGCGGACCCGAAACGTTTCTTCCTTCCCGGAGGCGCGCTCGAGCAGCCGCAATCCGCCTTGCCGGATGGCTTCGAGGTGGGCCCCGCGAGCCACGACCGACACGTCGTGCCCCGCGTGCGCGAGCCGCGCGGCGATGAACCCGCCCACCGCGCCGGCGCCGTAGATGCAGATTTTCATGGTGATATTCTAGAGACGAAACCGGAGGCGACATGTTTGGAATGACGAAGAAGCTGAAGAGCCTGCTTCCCGCCGAGCGCACGCTTCCCGGCCGCGAGCAGAAGATGCGCGTGCCGGCGAAGCACTTCGTGAACGGGCATGAGCTCGAGGCGCCGTTCCCCGCCGGGCTCGAGCTCGCGCAATTCGGCATGGGCTGCTTCTGGGGCGCCGAGCGCGTCTTCTGGCAGGCGCCCGGCGTCTACTCGACGGCCGTCGGCTACGCCGGCGGGGACACGAAGAACCCGTCCTACGAGGAAGTCTGCAGCGGGCTCACGAACCACACCGAGATGGTGCTCGTCGTCTTCGACCCGAAGAAAACGAGCTACGAGGCGCTCCTCAAGCTTTTCTGGGAAAACCATGATCCGACGCAGGGCATGCGCCAGGGCAACGACGTGGGCACTCAGTACCGGTCGGCGATCTACACCTACGGCGACGCGCAGAAAGCCGCCGCGATGGCCTCGCGTGACCTCTT
>JAFAGU010000303.1 GCA_019237595.1 Betaproteobacteria bacterium
TCCACCGGTATGTGCTCATTTCGAACTTGATCGAATTCGTCGTCGTCAAATCCGTACTGGGTCATGGGTACGAGGCCGCGGCGGGAAGCGTCGTAGCCGGCGACCGCTGCCGCGCAGAAGCGGCCCGACTGCACGGCCACGCGGCAAACATCGGTGAAGAGCTCCTTCGCGCTCTTCGTACGGACGATGGCGGTGTTGACGCCGCTCAGGAGACCGTAGAGCTGGCTCAGCTTCTCGATCTTGCGCTGATTCTCCTTGAGCTGCGTGATGTCGCGCGCATTGACGACGATCCCGCGTACATCCGGGTCGTCCACGGCGTTGCGTGAAGTCGCGGCGAGGTCGAGCCAGCGCCCGTCCTTGCCGAGGAAGCGGATGTCCGCCGCATGGGTAGCGCCGGGGATTCGCAGAATTTCTCCAAGATGCGACTCCACCGCGGCGAGGTCGCCAGGATGCAGGAACTCCGAGAAATGCCTGCCGATGACTTCTTCCGGCCGGTACCCGGAGAGAGTCTCTGCCGATGGGCTGACATACTGGATGCGCCCGTTTCCATCGGCCACAAGAATGAGGTCGGAGCCTTTCTCGATCAGGGTGCGGAACCAGCGCTCCCGGCGCTCCAGCGCTTCCTGCACCTTGCGCCGGGCGGTGACGTCCTCGAAGACGTGGAGCACGCTTCTCGCCTCTCCGTCCGCATCGCGGATGGGGAAAGAACGCGAGACGAAGATCTCTCCTGTTTCGGTAGTGAACTCGTCTCCAGTCAGCGGCAGCGATTGCCGCGGAAAGCATTCCCAGTAAGGCCTGCCCAGGATGTCGTGGATGTCCAGGCCTGCATGCCTCGCATACGAGACGTTCGCGCGGAGCACGCGGCCGATGCTGTCATGGACCACCATCGGATCGTGCACCGCGTCGATGGTCTGCAACCATTGCTTGCGCGCCTCCTGCGCCGTGTCGCGCTCGCGCTTGAGGTCCTCCAGCATATGGAGCAAGGCCCGGCGCCGACGGTCTTCCTCCTCGGTCGAGAGCAGGTGCTCGACTTCGGTCATGAACGGACGCCTTCCTTGAGGCGGCGGTTCTCTTCCTCCACCTGCTCCATGCGCAGCTCGCGGTCGACCGCGACGGCCTGGAACCGGCGAAGCTCGTCGAGCTGCTCGAGCAGTAGAGCGGAGGCCCGCTTGCGATCGGTAACGTCCTGCGCGATGGCCACTGTGTAGTCCGGCTCGCCTTTCGGATCGAGCACGAGCGCCACTTCCACAGCGAGCCAGTACTCCACGCCGTCCTTGCGCAAGTGCCGGAGCTCGAGGCTCAAGGTTCCCTGCTTGCGCAAGCGCTCGGTCCACTCGCCGATCCGCAGGACGCGGTAGTGCTCGTCGGGATGAAAGAGATCCTGGTGCCTCATCTTCAGGAGCTCCGGCTCGCTGTAGCCGGTCATCAGGCAGTAGGCGCGGTTCGCGGCGATGAAGCTACCGTCGAGCCGGTTGTAGGCGATCCCCACCGCGGCCTGGTCGAAGGTCGCGCGGTGCAGCGCCTCGCTCCTTCCCAGCGCCTCGGCCGCGCGCAGCTCGCGCCAGTTGGCGAGGGTTACGGCGCCCGCGAGCGCCACCATGAGCCCGATCACTAGCGCGCCGGTCAGGTAGTAGATCCTTCGACGGTCATAGAAAGGGGCGAGCGCCTCGTCGGCGAGCTGCCCGACGGCGACGACCAGGCCATACTCGGGAAGTGTACGGTAGCTCATGTACCGCACCTTGTTCTCCACCTGGCCGTTCGACAGGAAGCTTCCCGAAGGCGCGCTCGCGGAGAGCGCGACCAGGGTGGACTTGCGAAGGTCGTTGCCGTAGGTCAGCGCGTCTCCGCTACGCCTTACGCGGGCAATGCCGTCACGGCCGACAATCTGGAGCAGCCCCTCTCGGCCTATGCGCATTTCCCGATAGAGCGTAGTGAAGTAAGCCGGATCGATGCCAAGCAATACGACGCCGTTGAATGAGCCGTCCTCCTTCGCGAGCCGCCGGGAGAGCGGAAATATCATCCGGCCGGTCAGGCGGCCGGTGACCACCTTCCCCACGAACGCGCCCTGCGCGGAGCCGTCGCGATGCGCGGCGAAGAAATCGCGGTCCGACACGGTGATGCGCTTCATGACCGGCGCGGCCTCGATGACCTCGCCGGAGGCATCTGCGATCGCCATGGCCGCGATGAGCGGCGAATTGGCAACGATGGAGGCGATAAGCGCGCGGATGTGCTCGCGCGGCTGTCCGGCTTCGAGTTCCCATACGACGAGCGCAAGGGCGCGATCCAGGCTGCGCAGCGTCGTAGCCGTGTGTGCCTCCAGCGCGATGGCAAGATTGGAGTTGTCGCGCTGGATGTCGGCTAGCGTCCCGTCGCGATCGCTGTCGATGCGCTCGAGCGTGAGCCCCCCGGCGACGAGGACGACGGCCGAGACCAGCAGCACGAGGGCGGCCAGAGGACGGAACAAGGGTCGGATGCGGCGGAGCATGGCGATGGGCCATTAGAGGCCCCATTGCGGGGCACCGGTTGATCCACATCAAAAATGCACATCATCCCTTGTTGTTTTTTTCGCTTGTACTGATTTCCCTACGTCCCCACTATCCGCGCGGGGGAGCGATCACGGGGAAGTCCGCATGACGGTATTTGCCAGGCTGAAGGCGCTGCGAGCCTTCGAGAAGAAGCATTTCCCGTATCTGCGCACGCTCGAGGACTACGACCTCGTGCGCGAGATCGGCTACCACCAGGAGAACGGCGGCCGGCTCACCATGAAGCAGCTCTACCTGCTCGACGTCGCCTCCGTTGCCACGGTGCAGCGCCGCCTGCGCAGGCTGCGGCAGCTGGGCGTGGTGCAGCAGGTGCGCTCGGACAAGGACGGGCGGGCGCTCGAGATCCAGGTCACGCCGCGGATCGTGAAAAGCTTTGCAAGGTACCTGGAGCTCCTGCGGGGCGGCGAAGCCAGGGATTGATCTAGATCACGTTTCGGCTGGCGCGGCTCCGTAGGCTGGCGCCATGCCCCACTCCGAACGCACCCTCAAGGCATTCCGCGCGCTGCGCCGGCTAAGGCAGTTCCGCGACTTCGAGCGCGCGCAGCTCGGGCTGACCAGCTACGACGAGCGCGACCTCATCTGCGAGATCGGCCATTCCGTGGCGCGCGGCCGCCCGCTCACGATGAAGCAGGCATTCCTCCTGGGAATCGGCTCCGTGGCGACGACGCAGCGGCGCATCCGGCGCCTCGCGCGCCTCGGGCTGATCACGCAACGGCGCAGCCCGCGCGACCGCCGTATCCTGGAATTGCGTCTTACGCCGAAGCTCGTCGGCGCGCTAGCGCGCTGGGACGAGATCCTGGCGACCGAGAACTGAGCTACTTCGTCGAGGACCCGACGGAGGGTCCTGCGCCGCCCTGACCGATCGCGGCCGGGGTGTTCTTCTGCGCGAGGCGCTTCAGCAGCCCGTCGATGCCGCTTTGCTTGACGACGGCGTCGAACTCCGAGCGATAGGTCAGGACGAGGCTCACGCCCTCGACGACGATGTCGTAGATCTTCCAGCCCTGCGCGGTCTTGTGCATCTGGAAGTCGATCGGCAGCGGCTTGCCTCCTGCGCGCATGAATTGCGTGCGCACCGTCGTGTCGTCGTCCGCCTGCTTGCCGCGCGACGGAAGGACCTTGAGCGTCTGCCCCTCGTAGGCCTGGATCGCGTTCGAGTACGTGCGCACCAGCATGCTGCGGAATTCGCTCACGAGCTGCTGGCGCTGGTCGGGGCTCGCCTGCTGCCAGGCCCTTCCCACGGCGAGGCGGGTCGCCTCCTCGAAATCGACGTGCGGGATGACCTTCTCCTCCGCAAGCTTGAGCGCCTTCTGCTTGTCGCCTGCGGCGAGCTGCTTGTCGCTCTTGATGGCCGCGAGGACGTCGTTCGTCACCGCCTGGACGAGCTGGTCGGGCGGCAGGTCGTCCGCGTACGCCGGCAGCGCGAGCGCCGCGGCAAGGAAAAAGCTGGCAAGGATTTTCATGAGATGCTCCCTCCGTTTAACGCTTGAAGAAGGTTTCCGCTTACGCGGGCGCGCGCTCCTTTTCCTTGGGCGCGGCCTTGAACATTCCGGGCTCGAGGGAATGGCGCTCGAGCAGGCGGTAGAACTCGGTGCGGTTGCGGCCGGCCAAGCGCGCGGCCTTCGTTACATTTCCCCCTGTAATTTTTAATATTCGCACCAGATAGTCGCGCTCGAACGCCTTCCTTGCCTCGTCAAGAGGCGTGAGCGCCGTGTCGCCCGCATCGAGCGCCTGGCGAACGAGCGACTCGGGGATGACCTCCGTTGCGGCGAGGGCCACCGCCTGCTCGATCACGTTCAGGAGCTGCCTCACGTTCCCCGGCCAGGGCGCCGAAACGAGAAGCTGCATTGCCTCGGGGCTGAAGGAGAGGCTCCCGCGCCGGTAGCGCTCGGCAAGCCGTGTCAGGAAGTGGTTCGCAAGCATCGGGAT
>JAFAGU010000042.1 GCA_019237595.1 Betaproteobacteria bacterium
CAAAATCAGCAGACGTTCGCGGTGGTCGACTTCAAGAAGAAAGGATGGGATTTCAACGTCGGGGTTGGCCGGGGTTGGAACGACGTTTCAGAGCGGTGGGTCGTAAAGGCCATCATCGGCTTTCCGCTCGATCAGTGACTACGAACGTTCATGTCCGCTCCTGGCCGAAAGCGGACCACCGCCCTCGCCAATTCGTTTGGCCGGCGACGCGCCAGCCGCAGCATCGTCAACACCCTAGGACGCAGGTGCGCGTCCTACTTATGCTCTAACTCGGATGCCGGTCTTTCGACGACCTCGATCGACGATCTGGGAGGAATCTGGTCGCTGATTTAGAACAAATGCCGAAAAAGAAACGTACGGATGACGAATCCATAAGTCTCACGAAGCAACGCTGTTGCATCGCAATAGTGCGCTCACCTTGAGATGCATCAAGAAGCCTCACCGAGATTGGTGATGGCATGCGCTCACGTAGGAAGGAGGCGCCCATGTCCATGATGACGTTCTTCGTGTTTGCCAGCGTGTTCTTCGTGATCCTTGCGATGCTGAACGGTGTCATCTCAATGGCTCACGGTGGGGAGCATGATCAGCGCGAGAGTTACGCGCTTATGCTCCGGCGCGTCAGCTGGCAAGCGGTAGCGGTCGTATTCGTCCTGCTCGCGCTGTTACACGACTTCGCTTAACGCCAAGGCCCCGGCGCCAAGGCGGCTGTCAAAGCCTGCGCAAGGAAGGTCCGCTCTTGGCCGAAAGCGGACATTTCAAGCTGACGCCTACCGCTGGGCGAGGATGAGCGGCACGCCGATGACGAGCAGCGCACCGAGGAATATCGCGCCGAAGATGGCGCCCAGCCGCCAGAAGTCCTTCGTCGGGAGATAGCCCGCGCCGTAGTAGACCGGCGCCGGGCCGGTAGCGTAGGGCGAGATCACGCTCATGATGCCGTGCGTGAGCGCGAGCACCATGGCGAGCTGCGCGATCGGCATGCCGGGAATGCTCAAGCCGACGGCGAGCATCACCTGGAGCAACGCCGCCGCGTGCGCGGTCGTGCTTGCGAACATGTAGTGCGACAGAAAGTAGATCGTCGTGAGCAGGACGAGCGCCGTGGTGGGAGAAAACCCGGCGAGGTGCGTGGCGACGGTGTCGGCGAACCACTTTACGAAACCTGTGCGCGCGAGGCCGTCGGAGAGCGTGATGAGCGAGCCGAGCAGCACGAGCGTGCTCCACGCCTGCCGGTTCGCGGCCACGTCCTCCCACTTGAAGACGCCGGCGACGAGCATGAGCGCGATGGCGGCGAGCGCGACGGTGGTCGCGTTGATGAAGTCGGCGCCGAACATCCAGAGGAGCACCGCGCCGACGACGAGCGCGATGAGCGTCACCTCGCGCCCGCTCAAGCCGCCCATCTTGGCGAGCTCTTCCCTCGCCCAGTCCACGACCTCCGGGCTGCGCTTGATCTCCGGCGGATAGATCCAGTACGCGAGCAGCGGCAGCAGCAGGAGCAGCGGCAGCGCGAAAGGCGCCGAGGCGAGGAACCACTGCATCCAGCTGATCTCGACGTGCACGGTCTTGCGGATGATCTCGATGCCGAGGATGTTCGGCGTGAGCGCGGTGAGGAAGAGCGAGCTCGTCACCGCGCCGGTGGCAAACGCGACCCACATCACGTAGCCGCCGATCTTCCTCGAGGACGGATCGTTCGGCTTCGAGCCGTAGAGATCCGGCAGGTTGCGCACGATCGGGAAGATGATCCCGCCGCTGCGCGCGCTGTTCGAAGGCGTGAAGGGCGCGAGCACCGCGTCCGAGGCGGCGACCGCGTAGCCGAGCATCAGCGTGGTGCGCCCCATGGCGCGCACGAGCAGGAGCGCGATGCGGCGCCCGAGCCCGGTCTTTTCGTAGCCGAGCGCGAATATGAACGCGCCCACGACGAGCCACACGGTGCTGTTGCCGAAGCCCGAGAGGCCCCAATTCACCGCCGCGCTCGTCCAGTTGAATCCCGGCTTCGCGAGCTCGGCAGGACTGAAGAGCGCCCACTTCGCGAGCACGGTGACGAGCGTCACGCCGGTGAAGGCGACCGCCTGGCTCGGGATCGGCTCGGCGATGAGGCCCGCGACCACGGCGCAGAAGATGGCGAAGAAATACCACGCGTGCTGCGCGAGCCCGTCGGGCGGCGGAAGGAGCGCCAGGCCGATGCCGATGACAAGGGGAATCAGTCCGCGCTTCATGCCGCCTCCTCGGTGACGCCCGGGCTCGCGATCCAGCCATGGGCTTCGAACCACGCGAGTATACGGCGCCGGCTCGCGGTCGCATCGAAGACCACGCAGCGGCCCTGCTCGACGAGGAACGCGCCGAGGTAGGCGAGCGCGGCGTGGAAATCGTCGCGCTCCTTCTCCGCGTAGCTCGCGAAAGGCGTCAGAGCACCTTGCGCGCGAGGTAGAGCACGCCCAGCACGCGACTCGCAAAGCGCGCCGCCCTCACGAGCGGCTGCGCGGCTGCAACGAGCTCGGCCCGCTGCACTGCGGCCCGAGCGACGAGCCTCCGCCGGCGAAGGCGCAGCTCGGAGAGGCCGGCCCTCATGGCTTCAGCGATTCGCAGTCGCGCTCGAGCTCGGCGAGCGACGCACCGAAGAGCCGCCCCGGCGCGGCGGTCGCCCGGCGAACGATCAGGGCGCCGATGCCTGCGGAGCCGAGGAAGAACGCCGCTGCGCCGATCGCCACCGCGAGGCGATGCGCTTCTCCGACCGCGAGGAGCAGCGCCACCGCGGCGAACGCGAGCCCGAGGAGCAGGAGGACCGAGAGCACGACCGCGCCGATGAGCGCCGTGGCAAGCCGCGCGAGCTCCTCCTGGAGCTCGATGCCCAGCAGCTCGAGGCGCGTGCGCAGGAGCCCTGCGGCGCTCGCAAGGAGATTCCTCGCCGAATGAAGGATCCCGGCCATGGTCCGATCGTAGGCCGGGCCTCCCCCCGGCCTTTGACTTCGATCAAGGAGGCCGTCGGGCCGCGGCTACAATCGAAACATGTTCGAAGCGGCGGAGGTCGGGCACAAGCTTTCCAAGGCGCAGTACCAGCGCATCGAGCCCAGGCTCCGGGCGGACCTCCTCGACGCGCAGTACGACCTCCTCAAGAAAGCGACCTTCCCCGTCATCATCCTCATCTCCGGCGTGCGCGGCGCCGGCAAGGGCGAGACGGTCAATCTCCTGAACGAGTGGATGGACCCGCGCCACATCCACACCCACGCCTTCGACAACCCGTCGGACGAAGAGCGCGAGCGCCCGCGCATGTGGCGCTACTGGCGGGCGCTGCCTCCGAAGGGAAGCATCGGCGTGCTCTTCGGCTCGTGGTACACGGATCCGATCATCGACCGGGTCTTCAAGCGCACGGGCACCAAGGACCTGCTGCGCTCGATCGGCGAGATCAGGCGCTTCGAGCGCATGCTCGCCGCCGAGGGCGCCCTCATCCTCAAGTTCTGGTTCCATCTCTCCAAGAAGCAGCAGCGCAGGCGGCTGCGGGAGCTCGAGGCCGATCCGGAGACGCGCTGGCGGATCACGAAGCGCGACTGGGAATTCTTCGAGATCTACGACCGCTTCTACAAGGTGAGCGAGGCGACGCTGCGCGAGACGAGCACGGCGGATGCGCCGTGGATCGTGGTCGAGGGCTCCGATGCGCGCTACCGCTCCGTCACGGTCGGCAAGATCCTCCTCGAGGCGATGCGCAAGCGCCTCAAGTCCCCGCCCGAGCGCCGCGTCCCGAAGAGCCAGGCCGCTCCGATCATGCGCTCGGTCGACCGCCGCAACGCGCTCAGCCGGCTCGACCTCTCGCTGAAGCTCGACAAGGCCAAGTACGACAAGGCGCTCGAGAAGTGGCAGCGGCGCCTCGCGCTCGCCTGCCGCCATCACAGGTTCCGCCGCCACGACGTGATCTGCGTCTTCGAGGGCATGGACGCGGCTGGCAAGGGAAGCGCCATCCGGCGGCTCACCGCCGCGGTGGATGCGCGCCTGTACCACACCATCCCGATCGCCGCGCCCAGCGACGAGGAGCGCGCGCAGCCCTACCTCTGGCGGTTCTGGCGCCACATCCCGCGCAAGGGCCGGATCACGATCTACGACCGCAGCTGGTACGGCCGCGTGCTCGTCGAGCGCATCGAGAAGTTCGCCGCCGAGGCGGACTGGATGCGCGCCTACGCCGAGATCAACGATTTCGAGCGCGAGCTCGCCTCGAACGGCGGCATCGTCGCGAAGTTCTGGCTCCAGATCTCCAAGGAAGAGCAGCTGCGCCGCTTCCAGGAGCGCGAGAAGACGCGCTTCAAGCGCTTCAAGATCACGCCCGAGGACTGGCGCAACCGCGACAAGTGGGCCGACTACCAGCTCGCCGCCGCGGACATGATCGAGCGCACGAGCACCGGCTACGCGCCCTGGACGCTCGTCGAGGCGAACGACAAGCACTTCGCGCGCGTGAAGATCCTTTCGACGCTCGTGCGGGCGATCGAAAAGACGCTCGAGTGACGCGGGCGCTGACCTAGGTCAAATTCGGCACGCCGGCCGGGAGCATGCTGGCGGCATGCCGATCGCGCCCCCGCCCCCCAAGAAGCCTCCGATGGTCGACGGCTGGTACGTCGGCGAGAACCCCAAGGAATTCCCGCCGGGACCGATGGAGCGGCTCGTCTACTACGCGCGCCTCGCGCCCTCGGCGCAGAATTCGCAGCCCTGGAAGTTCGTCGCCGGGAACGCGGAGATCGACGTCTTCGCCGACGAGGAGCGCGCGCTGCCGGCGGCGGATTCCGACCGGCGCGAGCTGCACATCTCGCTCGGATGCGCCATCGAGGCACTGCGGATCGCCGCCGACTACGGCGGCTGGGGGAGCGACCTGGCGTACTTTCCCGTCTCGCACGATCCTTCGCTCGTGGCGCGCGTGCGCTTCGCGCTCGCGGGACCGAAGCGCGACGGCAGCG
>JAFAGU010000030.1 GCA_019237595.1 Betaproteobacteria bacterium
AGCAGCCCGCCTTCGGACTTCATCGCTTCGCGGATGCGGTGCGACATGAACCACGCGGTCTTGTAGGTCACGCCAAGCACGCGCTCAAGCTGCTTCGAGGAAATGCCTTTCTTCGACGTGCAGAGCAGGTGCGTCGCGTGGACCCACTTGTGGAGCGGAACCTTGGAGTCCGCGAACACGGTGCCAACGGTGACGGTGTACTGCTGGCGGCAGTGGCCGCAGAACAGAAGCCCCGGACGATGGGCCTTGCCCTCAAGTCGGCTCTGGCGATCCGCGCCGCCGCAGTGCGGGCATACCGGGCCTTTGGGCCAGCGGATCGACTCAAGGTAGGCGCGGGCGGCTTGCTCGCTGGTGTGCGCATCCCCGGTGTGGGAGGCGGGGGCGCGGGTAGCGTCTTTCTGCTTTTGGCTCATGGTCTTAACTCCTATGAGCCGTAATCTTGAGGGAAATCTATGCGTTTGTCAAGTACATATTTGCCGGATAGCAGCCCCTGTAAGACCGTAAGCCCTTGATTTCTCGTAGTGGGACGCCGCCCATCTTTTCCAGGGTGGAAGACGTGGTTGATCTCCCACGCCCGGCGAGCGCACGATGCCTGCAAAGGAGGAGGCGCTTGGAAGCAGCCGGCGGCACGCTGCTCGGAAGCATCTCGACGTTCTGTCAGCGCACCGGCATGGCGGAATCGACCTTTGGCCGGCGCGCCGTCAACGACGGCAAGTTCGTCTCGCGCCTGCGCGACGGCGCGCGCGTGACGCCCGAGACGCTCCAGCGGGTCAACGAATTCATCGTGCGCAACGGCGGGGTGGCGACGGGCGAGGCGCCGCCGGAGCTTCTCCCTCTCATTCGCGCGGGCGCGCTGCCGCTTCCGCTCGTCTCGACGGCAAGCGGGCCGGATCGCGGCTTCCGGTTCTTCGACAACCGCCAGAAGTACCTGCTTTTCGTGAACACCTGCAGCGAGAAGGAGGTCGTGGCGCGCCGCGTGGGCCTCGAGCTTGGGCACGTGCATCCGAGGCCGCCGGCCCTACGCGTTTTCGACGCCGGCATGGGCGACGGCACGGTGCTCTCGTCGGTGATGCGCGAGATGCACCGGCGTTTTCCCACCATGCCCTTCTACATTGTCGGGAAGGAGATCAGCCTCGAGGATGTGCGCCTGTCGCTTCGCAAGATGGCCGACCGCTTCTTCGAGCACCCGGCGACGGTGCTCGTCGTCACGAACATGTACTACACCGAGGCGCCTTGGCTCACGCCGAGGGAAGTGGCCGCGGCGACGTCGCTCGCCTGGCAGGAGGCGCCGCTCTCGGGCAACACGGCGCACGAGTTCGCCGAGCAGATCGCCGGCCTCGAGCCCTTCCTCACGCGCAACTGGCAGGCGCGCCACAGCCCCAAGAGCGGCAATCCGGTGTACGACCATCCGGCCGCGCTCATCCTCTATCGCGAGGACTATCGATTTCTCCTCGACGAGGTGATCCCGCGCCGCGGCGCCGCGCGGGCCGACTACGACCTCGTGATCGCTTCGCAGCCGTACCGCGCTCGCGCGCCGGTCGAGTTCAAGGCCCAGAAAGTCATCGCGCCCCTCGTGCGCGCGCTCGGCAAGGGCGGCCGCTTGCTCGGAATCCATTCCTATGGCCGAGATCCGGGCCTCGAGATCGTCCAGGGCGTCTGGCCGGAGGAAAACCCGTTCACCACCGGGCGGCACGACCTCCTGCGCGCCGCCAAGGCGGAGCTCGGCAAGGAAGGCAAGCGCTACAACTTCAATGCGTATGCGGATGCCAGGGCGCTTTTCCGCTACGAGATGCATACGCTGCCCACCGAAATATCCGAGAGCATCGGCACCTCGACGCTCTTTGCGGCATGGAACGCCGCCATCTACGTGGCGCAGATCGAGGATGCGCGCCTCGCCGAGGCGCTCGGCGAGCGGCGCTACCTCGATGCCACGCGCGAAGTGCTGCGCAGGCACGGCAGCCTCTGGTTCCTCGACGAGTCCTATGTCGTTTCCCGCAAGCGCGACTGAGCTTCGCACCCCGGAGGCGGCGCTCGCCGAGCTCGCAGCCGCGGCGTCGATCGAGATGTCGGCGCGCGAGCTGCATCGCGCCGGCGAAGTAGCCGCGCTGTTGCCGGCAACGACGTGCGTTTATGTACCGTCGTTACCGGGCTTGCCGCTCTCCAGGACGCTGCAGGCGGTGGCGGCACTGAGCGCCGCGGGCCTCGATCCGGTTCCGCACGTCGCTGCCCGGCGCATCGCCGACCCGCGCGAGTTCGAGGCCTTCCTGCGACGCGCGGTCGACGGCTTCGGGGTGCACCGCGTGATGCTCGTCGGCGGCGACGAGCCGCAGGCGCGCGGACCCTTCCCGGACGCTGCCACGTTGCTGGTGGAGGGCGTGCTTTCCCGCTGCGGCGTGAAGGAGATCGGTCTCGCCGGATATCCCGAGGGCCATTCGCGCATCCTGGCGGCGGAGTTGAGGCAAGCGCTGGAGCGCAAGCTGATGCTCGCGGCGGAGCAGGGACTCGGCGCGTACGTCGTCACGCAGTTCTCGTTTGCGCCCGCGCGCGTGGTCGAATACTGCGCCGCGATGGAGCGCGACCATCCATCGGTCCCGATGTACGTGGGTCTTGCGGGCCCGACCGATCCCGCCGCGCTCGCGCGCTACGCGCAGCGCTGCGGCGTGAGCGCCTCGCTGCGCGCGCTGCGCACGCTCGGCACCGGCATCGCGCGGCTCGTCACCCACACCGATCCGCGCGAGCAGGCGCTCGCGATCGCGCGCCATTGCGCCGGGCGCGAATCCACGAGCGTGGTCGGGCTGCACCTCTACAGCTTCGGCAGCGCGGTGGCCACCGCTTCGTGGCTGAGGAACCTGCTTCCCTGACGGGCGAGGCTCAGCCGCGGCCGACGAAGGGCATCTTCGTGGCCATGATGGTCATGAACTGGACGTTCGCATCGAGGGGCAGGCTCGCCATGTAGGCGACTGCGCTGCCGACGTGCTTCACGTCCATGCGCGGCTCGACCATCGTCGAGCCGTTCGCCTGCGGCACGCCCTTCGTCATGCGCTCGGTCATTTCCGTGGCGGCGTTGCCCACGTCGATCTGGCTCGCCGCGATGTCGTCCTTGCGGCCGTCGAGCGAGATGCACTTGGTGAGGCCGGTGACCGCGTGCTTGGTGGAGGTGTAGCCGACCGAGTAGGGCCGGGGTGCATGCGCCGAGATGGAGCCGTTGTTGATGATCCGTCCGCCCTTGGGCGTCTGCGCCTTCATGATCCGGATCGCCTCCTGGGTGCACCAGAACATCGCGTTCAGGTTGATGTCGACCACCGAGCGCCACTGCTCGACGGTGAGGTCTTCCATGGGCACGGCGGGCAGCCCCATGCCGGCATTGTTGAAAAGCACGTCGAGCCGACCCCACTTCGCCTTCAGCTTGGCGAAGATTTCCTTCACGGTCGCCGGGTTCGTGATGTCCGCCGGAAGGACGAGCGTGCGGTCCTTCGCGCCGGATTCGGCCGCGGTTTTTTCGAGGAGCTCACCGCGCCGGCCGACGAGCGCGACGCAATAGCCGTCCTTCAGCAGGGCGAGGGAAGCGGCCTTGCCGATGCCTGTGCCGGCGCCGGTGACGAGCGCGACCTTTTGCATTTCGAGTCTCCTTTTCCCTTGGGGTCGGTTATCTTACTGCCATCGCGTTGCACGGGTCCCCGGCATGGCGAACGGCCAGGCGCTGTTTCTCAACACCAGGCTCCTCGCGCACCATACGCTGAACGGCTTCGGCGGAATGGGCGAGGGCATGGCGATGCAGCTTGCTCGCGACGGCCGCCGGATCCTGTGGCTCGCGCACGAGAGCGCGCCGAAGAACTTCACCGCCGTGGACGTGAGCGATCCGCGCGAGCCGAAGGTGGTCGTGCAGGCCGACCTGCCGCACGCGCAGATGCGCTCCAATTCGCTCGAGGTCTCCGGGGACCTCATGGCGGTCGCATACCAGGTCGGCAAGCTCGGTCTCAAGCCCGCGGGCTTCGAGCTCTTCGACATCTCGACGCCCGAGCGCCCGAGGTCGATCTCGCAGTTCGATGCTTCCGGCCCGCGCTCGCGCGGCTGCCATCAGCTCTGGTTCGTCGACGGCAAGACCGTGCACATGGCGTGCGCGGACCCCGAGCTCGTTCCGCGCGACCCGAAGGACGACCAGGTCTACCGCATCATCGACGTGGCGAATCCTTCCAGGCCCGTCCCGGTCGGTCGCTGGCATCTTCCCGGCACCATGGAGGGCGATGCCGAGCCGCCGCCCGAGCGTTTGCCGGCGCGCTTCGACGCCGGCTTTCGCGCGCACAACACCAACGTCTATCCGGAGCGTCCGGACCGCTGCTACCTCGGCTATATCGACGGCGGCATCATGGTGCTCGACATTTCCGACCGCGCGCGGCCGAGCCTCGTTTCCCGCTGGCAGAACTCGCCGCCCTACAACGGCTTCAACCACACCGTGCTGCCGCTCTTTGGGCGCGAGCTGCTCGCCGTGAGCGACGAGTCCGTGCAGGACGGCGGCGCCGACTGGCCCAAGCTCGTGTGGCTCCTCGACGCGAGGGACGAGCGCCGGCTCGTCAGCGTTTCGACGCTGCCCGCGCCGCCGGTCGATGCATTCAAGGGCCGCGGGGGGCGCTTCGGCGCGCACAACCTGCACGAGAATCCGCCCGTGCCCGGCGCCTGGCGATCAGAGACCGTGCTGGTCGGCACGTTCTTCAACGCCGGCGTGCGGGCCTACGACATCAGCGACCCGTACTCGCCCCGCGAGATCGCCTACTACGTGCCTCCGGCGCCCGCCGGCACGCGCGCTGGCGCCGTGCAATTGAACGACGTCTATGTGGACGACCGGGGCGTCGTGTTCACCGTCGATCGCCACGCGGGCGGCCTGTACGCCCTGGAAATGAAGCTGTGAACGATGCTCGGACCCCGGTCTTCGTCGTCACGGGGTTTCTCGGAAGCGGCAAGACAACGCTCGTAAACCGCCTCCTCGCGCAAGCGCCCGAGTCGCTTGTGGTCGTGAACGAGTTCGGCGAGGCGAGCGTGGACCACGCGCTCGTCGAAGGCGCTCGCGAGACGACGGTCGCGCTTCCCGGCGGGTGCCTGTGCTGCCGCCTGCGCACCGATCTCGAGGAAGCGCTCGTCGGCGCGGCGATGCGCCGTCGCCGCGGCGAGATCGCCGGTTTCGATCGGGTGATCATCGAGACGAGCGGGCTCGCCGACCCAGGGCCGGTGCTCCAGACGCTTTTCGCCGAGGAGGCGCTTTCGCGGGACTTCCGGCTGGGCAAGGTCGTCGCCGTGCTCGATTGCGCCGATGGCGCCGCCCGGGAAGCCGCGCGCGAGATCGCCAATGCACAGGTCGCCGCGGCCGACGTGGTCGTGTTGTCGAAGGCTGACCGTGCCGCGCCGGAGCAGGTCATGGATGCCCGCGCGGAAGCGCGGGCGCTCAATTCCGGCGCGCCGGCCCTCGAAGGGGAATTCGGCGACGTGGACGCCGGCGTGCTGCTCGAGCCGGCGGCAGCCGCGTGGCGCGAGGAGACTGCGAGCGCAGTCCACTCCGCCGGCATCCGCAGCTTCTCTATGAATCTCGGCGGCGGTGTACCGCGGGCGCAGGTCGAAGCCTTCATCTCCATGCTCGTGCAGCTTTGCGGGTCGCGGCTCCTGCGCGTAAAGGGGGCGGTCGAGCTCGAGGGAGGCGAGCGAATGCTCGTCCAGGGGGTGCGCCACGTCTTCGACCGTTTGCGCGCTGCTCCTCCGGCCCTCCACCCGGGCCTCGTCTTCATCGTCGAGGAAATCGAGGCCGCCGACGTGATGGCGCTCTGGCGGAGCGTGAGGGCGCTCGCCCGCGCGTAGGGTTTTCCCCTCACTTCGTCCCGCCCCCGGGCCGCTGCCGGAGCGCAAATCCTTGCAAAATTGCTCCGGGATTCCCTAGGCGGGCCTCGGGAACGCCCCTATGGTTCGCGGAAAGAAACGACCGGAGGATAACGGGCCCAATGCGCCCCGCCCTGGAATTCACGAAGCGCCGCCGCGCGAGCGTCGTGTCGGTTCTCCTCCTCGAGGATGACCCCGCGTTCGCCAAGCTCATGCAGGCGCGCCTTCGCCGGATCGCATGGGCGACGGTCACCCTGGAGAAAGTGCAGACGCTGCAGGCGGCGCTGGAACGCCTTGCGATGGCTGCCCCGGATCTGATCATCACGGATCTCGCCGTGCCCGACGCTCGCGAGCTCGAGACGCTCGATAGCCTGGCGGACCGGGCGGAGTGCCCGATCATCGTGCTGACTGGCAGCGACGAGGGAGCGTTGCGCGAAGCCGCGATCCAGCACGGGGCCTACGACTTCCTCTCCAAGGAGGATCTCGACGACGCGGACCTCGAGCGCGTGCTGCGCCTCGCCGCGATGCAGGCCCGCGCGTTCCGCGACTTGCGCGAGAGCGAGGAGCGCTTCCGGCGGCTCACGCAGGTCTCCGCCGACTGGTATTGGGAGCAGGACGAGCATTTTCGATTCAAGGCGCCACGGCACGGCGACCTCGCGCGCAACGATCTCGCACGCGCCGCTCACGCGGTCGGGAAGACCCGCTGGGAGGCGTATCCGCGGGCCCTGACGCCGGCGCAGTGGGCCGCCCACCGGGCGACCCTTGAAGCGCATCGTCCCTTCCAAGACCTGCAATACGAGCGCATGAGCGTGGACGGCCGGCGCCGCTGGGTGAGCGTGTCCGGGGAGCCGCTCTTCGGGCCCGACGGGCGCTTCCGCGGCTACCACGGCGCGGGCCGGGACATCACCGAGCAGAAGCTTGCCGAACTCCGGCTGCAGGAAAGCGAGGAGCGCTTCCGCAGCCTCGTCGAGCTCTCCTCAGACTGGTACTGGGAGCAGGACGAGCAGTTCCGCTTCACGGCGTTCTCGGGGCCGGCCGCGAACGAGAACGCGGCGGGGCGCGATGCCGCCGCCTACCACGGCAAGAAGCGCTGGGAGATCGGCGACCTGGAGCCCATCGGCACGACGTGGGAAGCGCATCGCGAGCAGCTCGCACGGCGCGAGCGGTTCCGCGACCTGCTTTTCCGCAGGCGCATGGAAGACGGCGCGGTTCGCTACATGCGCATCAGCGGCCATCCGGTCTATGGACCCGACGGCGTGTTCCTCGGCTATCGTGGCGTAGGCCGCGACGTCACGGAAACCGTCACCGCGGACGAGGCGCTGCGGGCGAGCGAAGAGCGCTTCCGCAGCCTGACCGCGCTCTCGTCCGACTTTTTCTGGGAGACCGATGCGCAGCACCGGATCACCGACGCCACCCATGGGCCCAAGCACAACGTCGGGTACCGTGCCGTGGGGCTCGCGCGATGGGAAATTCCCTATACCTATCCGGATGCCAAGGGTTGGGAGGCGCACCGCGCGGACATGGACGCCCACCGGCCGTTTGCGGACTTCGCATTCGGGCGCACCGACGTCGACGGGCGCGAGCGGCACCTCGTCATCAGCGGCGAGCCGATGTTCGGCCCGGACGGCGCGTTCAGGGGGTATCGAGGCATCGGGCGGGACGTTACGGAAACCCGGCGCGAGCAGCGTCTTCTTGCGCTCGAGCATGCCGTGTCGCGGCTCCTGGCAGACGCCTCCGAACCGGCCTTCGCGCTCAAGGAAGCGATCCGGCTCGTCTGCGAGTCCCAGGGGTGGGACGGCGGGCGCTATTTCGAGCTCGACGAGCGGGCGAACCAGATGGTGTTCCACACGGCGTGGACGAAGGGCAGCGGCCCGGTGTCGGAATTCATCTCGCGCTCCAGCAAGCTCACCTACGGTCCGAATGTCGGCCTCATCGGGCGCGCCTGGCAGACGGGGGAAGTGCAATGCTCGGTCGATCTGGCAAACGACCCAAGAGTCGCGCAACCGGCGCTAGCCGCGACGACCGGCTTGCGCGGGTCGTTCGCGTTCCCCGTGAGCTTCGAGCGCAGGGTCTTCGGCATCTTCTCCATCTCGAGCATGCTGCCGCAGGCGCCCGGCGAGCGCTTCCTGCGCACGATGCTCGTGATCGGCAACCAGGTCGGGCAATTCCTCGCGCGTAAACGAAGCGAGGCGGCCCTTGTGCAGAGCGAGGCGCGCTTCCGGCAGACCTTCGAGCTCGCCGCGTCGGGCATCAGCGAGGTGGGTAGCCAGGGCCGCTTCCTCCGCGCGAACCGCAAGGTCTGCGAGATCCTGGGGTACTCGGAGCAGGAGCTGCAGGGCCTTACGGTCAAGGACATTTCCCATCCCGAGGATCGCAACGTCATGGATGCGAGCCTCGCGCGACTGCGCCGGGGCGACGTCACCGCGGTGCGCGGCGAGAAGCGCTACGTCCGCAAGGACGGATCGGTGGTCTGGGTGCAGCTCACCATCGCCGCGGCCCGCGATGCGGACGGCCAATGGCAGCACGACATTTCGATCTACGAAGACATCACGGAGCGCAAGGCAACCGAGGACGCGCTGCGGCGCTTCCGCGCGGCGCTCGACAGCTCGGCGGACATGGTCTTCCTCGTCGACATGAAGGACGGGCGCCTCCTCGACTTCAACGGCACGGCGTGCACCTACCTTGGCTACGAGCGTGCGGAGCTTGCACGGCTCACGTCGCGCGACGTGCTGGAGGGCGTTTCCCGCGAGGACCTCCTCGGCACGTATGCCCGGCTCCAGGAGCGCCCCGATCGCGCCGATTCGGGGGTGCGGACCTACCGGCGCAAGGACGGGCGGACCTTTGAGGCCGAGGTGCTACGGCGCGTCATCGAGTCGCCGGACGGGCCGATTCTCGTCGTGAACGCTCGCGACCTGACGGAGCGCAACCTCGCCGAGGCGCGGCAGGCGCTCTACGTGCGCTACCAGGAGGAGCTCGCGCGTTTTGGCGAGTCGGCGCTAGGCAAGCGGGAGCCGGACGATCTCATCGAGGATGCAACCCGCACGGTGCGCGACGCGCTGCAGACCGACGCCGTCGCCTACATCGAGCGGGGCGCCCAGGAAGGGCAGCTCGTGGTGCGCGCCTTGGCGGGGATGTCCGGCGAGCTCAGCGTGTCGGGAAGGTTCAACCAGGAGGTGCTCCTCGCCCTCGACCATGGCGAGCTCGCGATCTGCGACCGGGACGACGAGCCGCCCCTGCCGTTCGACTGGGCCCGCGACCTGCGATGCGCGGCCCTCGTGCCCGTGCATGGCGACCATCGCGTCCAGGGCATGCTTTGCGCGGTTTCCGCGCAATCGGGCGCCTTCGGCCCGGACGAGTGCAAGTTCCTCGTCACATCCGCGAGCGTCCTCTCGGCGGGCCTGCGCCGCATCTCGAGCGAAGGGCGCCTCGCTTTCCTCGCTCAGTTCGACGCGCTCACCGCGCTGCCGAACCGGGCGCTCCTCTCGGACCGCTTCGAGCAATTGATCGTGCAGGCGAGGCGCCATGCGACGACGCTCGGCCTGCTCTTCATCGACCTCGACCACTTCAAGCTCGTGAACGACACGCTCGGCCACGCGGCCGGCGACGAGCTGCTGAAGGAGGCCGCGCGGCGGCTGCAGGCGGCAGTGCGGCCGGGCGACACGGTGGCGCGCATCAGCGGCGACGAGTTCGCGGTGATTCTCGGCGACCTGGCGCGCCCGGAGGACGCGGCCCTCGTCGCGCAGAAGATCATCGACCGGCTGGCCGCGCCGATCCACATCCAGGGGCACGAGGCCTTCGTGACCGCGAGCATCGGCATCGCCACCTTCCCGGCCGATGGCGACGACGCGGAGGAGCTGCTCAGCGCAGCCGATGCGGCCATGTACCGGGCCAAGCAGTCGGGCCGGAGCACCTACCAGTTCTTCACCGCGGAGATCAACCAGCGCACGCGCGTGCGGGCGCAGCTGGGCGCGGACCTGCGGCGCGCGCTCGACCGGGACGAATTCCGGCTCTTCTACCAGCCCAAGTTCGATCTGCAGAGCGGCCGGCCTTGCGCGGCCGAAGCGCTCCTTCGCTGGGAGAGGCCGGAGCATGGCCTCGTGCCGCCGGGAGAGTTCATTCCCGTGCTCGAGGAGACTGGGCTCATCGTCCCGGTCGGCGAATGGGTCGTACGCCGGGCCTGCGAGGACATCAAGGCCTGGAAGGCCGCCGGCATCCCGCCGCTGCCCGTGGCGCTCAACCTCTCGGCGCGCCAGTTCCGCCAGCACGACCTCGATCGGCGCATCCGTTCCATCGTGGCCGCGGCGGGGGTGGATCCCCGCCTCATCGAGCTAGAGATCACGGAAAGCCAGCTGATGCACGATCCGGACCACGCGATTCGCATCGTGCGCTCGTTGAGCGAAGCCGGCATGCGCATCGCGATCGACGATTTCGGCACCGGCTACTCGAGCCTCGCTTACCTCACGCGCTTCGCCGTGTCGGCGCTCAAGATTGACCGCTCGTTCGTCGCCGACGTCCTCACCGACCAGGCCGACGCCGCAATCGTTCGCACGATCGTCGACATGGCGCACACGCTGGGCTTCACCGTCGTTGCCGAAGGCGTGGAGAACGAGGGACAGGCGGCGTTCCTGCGCGGCCTCGGATGCGAGCAGGCGCAGGGCTACCTCTTCGCCCGCCCGATGCCGGAGCGCGACCTTCGCGCGCTGCTCGCGGCCCCGAAGCGCCAGGAGTTTCCGCGCGCGCATTGACGGTGGCGGCAGGCGGCCCGACAATGCCCCGCCCATGACCGTTTCCTACTTCGTCCGCTACGACATCTCGACGGCGGACGCGAAGAGCTTCCTCGAGCACTACCGCACCCGGCACGTCCCCATCCTCGCTCGGTGGCCCGGCGCCAAGCGCGTCGTGCTCCATACGCCGGCGGAATGGAACGACCCGTTCGCCATCACGCGCGGGAACGCCATGCTGCTCGTGCAGGTCGAGTTCGAAAGCGCCGCGGCGCTGAAGTCGGCGCTTTTTTCGCGCGAGCGCGCCGAGGCGCGGCTCGATTTCCAGAATTTCCCGGCGTTCAGCGGCACGGTCACCCACCAGGCCATGCTGAGCGAGGAGGCGTGGCACGCATGAAGCCGAAAGAGCACCTCGAGTTCGTCCGCGTCGACCTCGCCTCGGGCTGGGAGCGGCCGCCGGGCTATCCGCCCGGCTTCTGGCAGAAGATCCTGGCCTCCGACCTCGACGAGCAGGCGAAGCGGGGGAGCCGCACGCGGTTGCTGCGCATCGATGCCGGCGCCTTCTCCACGGAGCCGTTCGTGCACGACCATTGGGAGGAGGTGTACCTCGTTCAGGGCGACCTGGTCGTGGGCAACGACGCCCAGGGTAAGGGCGGGCAGCAAGCGCTCGCGCCGACGTATGCGTGCCGGCCCCCGGGCGTGAAGCACGGGCCCTTCACGTCCCGCACCGGCTGCGTCCTGCACGAGATCCACTACTACGAGACGTCGGGTCGCAAGGGCTAGGAACGGCGCCGACACATGCTGAGGACCGGAGCCGAGCACCTCGAACGGCTGCGCGACGGCCGCACGGTCTACATCGGCTCGGAAAAGGTGCGCGACGTCACCGAGCACCCGGCCTTCCGCAACGCGGCGCGCTCCATGGCCCGGCTCTACGACCTCAAGGCGTCGGATCCGGCGCTTTACTTCACGGAACGCGGCGAGCGCTACAGCAACTACTTCCTGCGCGCGAAGTCGCGGGAGGATCTCGGGCGGCGCAAGGCGGTGCATGAAGCGATCGCCGGCGCGAGCTACGGTCTCCTCGGCCGCTCGCCCGACCACGTGGCGAGCTTCGTCACCGGCATGGCGATGAACGCGGGCGTATTCGGCCCGTACGAGAGGAACCTTCTCGCGTACTACGAGCACATGCGCCGCGAAGACGTGTACGCGGCCTACGCGGTCGTGCCGCCGCAGGCGGCACGCAATCCGGAGTTCTACGTGAAGCAGAACCTGCCGATCCCGACGCTGCGCGTCGTCCGGGAAGATGACCGGGGCGTGGTGATCACGGGAACGAAGATGCTCGCCACGGGAGCGGTATTCGCCGACGACATCTGGATCGGCAACCTCATTCCCCTCGCGCCGAACCAGCTTCCCGAGTCCATCACCTGCGCCGTGCCCGTGAACGCGCCCGGGCTCTCGCTCTGGTCGCGCAAGCCCTTCGAGCGGCACGCGGTGAACGAGTTCGACAACCCGCTCGCCTGGCGCTTCGACGAGACCGATTCCATGGTGATGTGCGACGAGGTGCACGTGCCATGGGAGCGCGTCTTCGTCCACAACGATGCGCTGCTCGCCCGGGAGGTCTACATCCGCACGCCGGGGCATTGCTACGGCAACCACCAGTCGAACGTGCGCTTCCACGCCAAGATGCGCCTCATCGTCGGCCTAGCCGCCCGTATCGCCGAAGCCTCCGGCGTCGCGGACGTGCCGGCGGTGCGCGAGGTGCTCGGCCGGTTCGCCGCGCTCGAGGCGGCGCTGGGCGGGATGATCGCGGGCCAGATCCAGGACGCGGAAGACTGGCCCGCAGGCTGGAAGACGTTCAACCGGCGCTACATGTATGCGGCGCTCAACTGGTGCACCGAGAGCCACTCGGCCATCATCGACGCGCTGCGCGAGCTTTGCGGGGGCGGCATCTTCCAGATGCCCGCGGACATCAGCGTCCTGGAAGACCCGGCGCTGCGCGAGCGCTTCGAGACTTACTGGCAGACGCCGACGCTGGGCGCGGTGGAGCGGATGAAGCTCTACAAGCTCGCCTGGGACTTGATCGGCTCGGAATTCGCCGGCCGGCACCTGCAGTACGAGAAGTTCTACGCGGGGGCGTCGTTCATCGTCCGCAACCACAACTATCGCGAGGCGCCCTGGCCGGAATTCCGCAAGGTGGTCGAGGACCTGATGGCGAGCTATTCGACCCCGGGGCGAAGCCAATGAGCGTTTCTCAGCTCGTGATCGCGGGATGGACCGGCCGGGACGAGGCGGCGCTGCGAAAGCACATCCGCGAGCTCGAGGAAGTGGGCGTCAAGCCGCCCAGGACGACGCCGATCTTTTACCGCGTGTCGGCGTCGCTGCTGACGCACGACGACGCGATCCAGGTCCTCGGGCCGGACACGAGCGGCGAAGTGGAGTTCGTCCTGCTCGCGCGCGAGGGCGGATTGTTCGTGACGGTCGGCTCCGACCATACCGACCGCGAGGCCGAGACGATCGGCGTCGCGCTCTCGAAGCAGCTCTGCCCCAAGCCGATCGCGCGCGAGGCGTGGCGCTACGACGAGGTCAAGCCTCATTGGGATCGCCTCGTCCTGCGGTCGTGGATCGAGGAGGGCGGCAGGCGCGTCCTCTACCAGGAAGGCGAAGTGTCCGCGATGCGCTCGCCGGAGGACCTGATGAGCCGCTACGGCGCCCTGGAGGCGGGCAGCGCGATGTTCGGAGGGACGTTCGCCGCCAAGGGCGGTATCCGGCCTTCCAGCCGCTTCGAGATGGAGCTCGCCGACCCCGTGCTCGGCCGCTCGCTGCACCACGCCTACTCGATCGCGGTCCTTCCGGTCGAGGGCTGAAGCTAGTAGCGCACGACCACCCGGTAGGAAAGGGTCGCCGTGCCTTCGGCGGGCACCGGGATCTTCCACTCTGCGACGTGCGCGCTGTCCTTGCGATGGGGATGCGACTGCTCGAGCATGGCCCAGTCGCCGGGAACGGGCTCGCGCACCGTCACGGTCACGGGTTCGCTCTTGGCGTTCCTCAGGACGATCTCGTAGGCGCTCTCGGCGGTGTAGTTCCGCCCCGAAGCGTCGCGGCGCTTGAAGTCGGTCTGCCTGCGCTCGGCCGTCACGTCGAAGGCTTCGCCCAGCTTGAGCCTGACCTTCTCGTTCTTCGGCGTGTGGTCGATCGAATCCTCGCCTACGAACTGCGCGTTGCCGGCGCTGTCCTTCTTGTAGACGCGCACCACGCCTTTCGGCATCGGCAGCCCGAGATGCGAGGCATCGCGGTTCTCGAACTGCACGAACACGGCGACCTTGCGCTTCTCCGCAGCGCCCGCCGCCGCGGCGCGGTAGTAGTAGTCCCGCCCCTCCAGGACGAGCTCCTTCATCACCGGCACGCCGGTCGCCGAGAGGAGCGCTACCTGCTTCGCCTGGTTGTCGGCGATGGTCGTCGGCCGCTCGAGCGTATACAGGTGGTATTCGAAGAGCGCCTCTTCGGCCATGTTCCGCGTCGCGGCATCGGCCGCCATGCGGGGCGCCATGGCGGCGGCCCGTATCTCCTCGCGCACGCGGTTCACGTCGCCGGCGACGAGCTGGAGCTTCGCGTTCGGATAGGAGGTGCCGCTGCGGTTCACGAGCGTCACCCAGCCGTTGAGGTCGAGCGCGGTGTCGGCGGCATTGAGCTCCGCCACGTAGTCCGCCTTCCACGACAGCCCGCCGGAGAGGTACGAGAGCTCGAGTGTCTGCGGCCCGGCGCGCTTGGACGAGAGCTCGCTCACGAGCGTCGGCCGGTCGCGCAAGTTGGGCGGCACGCCGTCGTAGATGATGCGTCCCGGCACGCCGGTCTCGATGCGGTCGCCCATGCGCAGCACGACGCCGTTCGCGGCCGAGAGCACCGTCGCCGGCTCGATCGTCTCGGCGCCGGTGGCGGGGTTGACGCGGGCAATGCGCACCGTGCGGCCGACGTACTTCTCCAGGAGCTTCGCGGGCGTGAGGAGGTCGAAGTCGAAGTTCTGCTCGATGAGCGAGAGCGACCCGGGATTCGAGAGGCTGCGCAGGATCGCGGTCTCGGGCCGCATCTGCCCGCTCACCTCGCGCAGCGCGAGGCGGTTGTCGCCCGAATCGAGCGCGATCCGGCGTACATCCTTGATGAGGGCCAAATTCTCGTTGTAGATCGTCACGGCGACCGACTGCTGGTCCGCGAGCGTGCTGGTGCGCTCGGCGACCTGCGCCGAGCAGGGCAGGCTGGCGGCTGCCGCGGCGGCGATCAGGATGGCTCGAATCATCGCTTCCTCCTTCAGAACAAGTCGAAGTACTCGCGGTGCTCCCAATCGCTCACCTCCAGCTCGAAGCGCGCGATCTCGGCTTCCTTGATGCGGCAGTAGTAGTCGACGAAACCCTCCCCGAGGTTCATTTTCAGCGTCGTATCCGCCCTCAGGGCCGCGAGCGCCTCGGCGAGGTTGCGCGGCAGCGCCGGAGCCTTCGCCTCGTAGGGTGTGTCCGCGGAGGACGGCAGCGCCAGCTTTCGGCGCAGGCCGTCCAGCCCCGAGAGGACCTGCGAGGCGAAGTAGAGGTAGGGATTCGCCGCCGGCTCGCCGATCCGGTTCTCGATGCGCGTGGCGGCATCGCCCGCGCGCCCGACGACGCGGAGCATTGCGCCGCGGTTTTCCTTGCCCCAGACCACCCGGTCGGGCGCGAGGGAGTATGGGCGGTAGCGCTTGTAGCCGTTGATCGTGGGCGTGGCGAACGCGCAGGCCGCTCTCGCATGCTCGAGCAGCCCGGCCAGCCACTGCTGCCCGACGGGCGACAGGTCTTCCTTTTCCGAGGTGAATGCATTCCTTCGCGCGGACCGGTCCTGGAGCGACTGGTGCAGGTGCCAGCCGCTCGACATGACGTTCGGCAGCCGCGGGCGGCACATGAACGTGGCGTGGTAGCCGTGCCGGCGGGCGATCTGCTTGACCGCGTTGCGAAAGAGGAGCATCGCGTCCGCGGATCCGAGGCCGGGGAGCGCGCTCAGCGTGAATTCCAGCTGGCTCGGCCCGAACTCGACCTCGAACGAGCGCAGCGGCAGCCCGAGCGCCGCGAGGTCCGCGCGCAGCAGCTCGACGACCGGCTCCACGGCGTCGTAGCGCTGCTCGGTGAGGTACTGGTACCCGGTCGTCAGGAGCTCGATGTCGCCCGCGGCGGGCGGCGCTTCCACTTCCGGGGCGGCGCCGGGCTGTCCCGCGTCTTCGGGACGGAGCCGCGGGTTCGTAAGGCGGAAGACGTGGAACTCGACCTCCAGTCCCGCGACGAAGTCGAATCCCTCGCGCGCGAGCTCGGCGAGGGCGTTCTTCAGGATCAGCCGACTAGAAAACGGTACGGGCCGGCCATCGTGGAAGGCGAGGTCGCACAGCACCCATCCGGTCTTCGGCGACCAAGGGAGGACGCGGAAAGTCTCCGCATCCGGAACCATGAGGACGTCGGCCGCGCCCTGGAGCTCCGGCATGCCGACGCCGCCGCCCGGCGTGAACGCAGGGAAGACGGTGCGATGGGAGGTGTCCTTGAGCAGCAGCGTGCTGGTCACGGGCACGCCGCGCGCAAAGGCGGACTTCGCCTCTGCAGCGGCAAGCGTCTTGCCGCGGAGGATGCCGTGCTGGTCGGCGAAGGAGAAGCGGACCGACTCGAGGCCGCGGGCCTCGATTTCCCTCAGGATTTCCATCCCGACCGGGCCCGGCGAAGCGCGTCGGCCTCCTTCCAGTACTGGTCCATGGCGCCGGAAGGGCCGATGCCGTCGATCGCCGCCGGGCCGGTGAGCTGGGCGGCGCGCTCGGCATCCAACACCATGAGCGGCGTCTCGTTGCGCTCGTTCCGCTGGATGGCATCCACCAGCAGTCGCCGGTAGAGCACGATGCCCTTGTCGGTCGTGCCGAGGTTTTCCTTCGTCCGATCGGCGATCGGCCCCTGCGATTCACAGGCGAACTGGTCGTGGATGTTGATATCGAAGCCCATCCCGGTGAAGGTCTTCGCCCGCTGCTCGGCGGCATCGAAGCCCCAGCCGTCCTTCCTGGAATGGACGGGCCTGTAGTCGGGCTCCGGATAGGTCTTCAGCCGTTGCGCGCGCATGGTCTGCTTGTCCACCGGCGCGCCGAAGCTCGTGAAGATCGCGTACCAGTAGCACCCGGTATCGTCGACCGGCACGTGGAACTGCGTGATCGTCATCTCCGCGTTCATCGGAATCACGAACGCCTGCGGGAAGAGCACGTTGGTCACCCGCACGTGCGTCTCCCGATCGTCGATGCGCCGAAGCGTCTGCAGGCGCATGCCGAACTCCGTCTTCTCGACGCGGACGTCCGGGCGGTCGTATTCGCGCAGCACTTTGCTGATGGGCAGCGCCGAGTCCGAGGGCGTGCCGCGGAACTGGCGCCCGTAGCTCGCCGCGGGATCCTCGTCCTCGAAGAACTTGTGGAGCCACGAGGCGTGCGCGGGGTCGATGCCCACTTCGAGTGCCTGGAGCCAGTTGCAGTCCCAGTAGCCCTTGAAGGCGAACGTATAGGCGTCCGGTGCGATGAAGCAGTCGAAGCGGGGAAAGGCGGGCGGCTCGCCGACGCCGAGATAGGCGAAGAGGATGCCGCTCTTCTCGACCACCGGATAGGAGACGGTCCTGATGTGCTCGCAAAGACGGCTGCCCTCCGGCTCTGCCGGTGTTTCGACGCAGCGGCCCTGCCCATCGAACTTCCAGCCGTGGAACGAGCAGCGCAGTCCGTCGGGCTCGAGCCGCCCATACGCGAGGTCGGCGCCCCGATGAGGGCAGTGGCGCTGCATCAGAACGTAATGGCTCTTGGTTCTATAGAGAACCAGGGATTCTCCAAAGAGCCGGACGGCCTTGACCGGCCTGTCACCCTGCAATTCGTCGACGAGGGCCACCGGCTGCCAGTAGCGGCGCAGGAGCTTCCCGGCCGGCGTGCCCGGGCCGATGCGCGTCATGAGCTCGTTCTGTTCGGCGCTGATCATCGGCGTGCGAGGTCCTTGTGGCGGAAGCAGGCGAGGACGTGGTCGTTCACCATGCCCACCGCCTGCATGTGAGCGTAGCAGATCGTGGTGCCGACGAAGCGGAAGCCGCGCTTCTTCAGGTCGGCGCTCAGGGCGTCGGATTCGCGCGTGCGGGCCGGGACATCGCCGCGGCGGCGCCTGCGCCCGTCGATCGGCCTTCCATCGACGAACCGCCACATGTACTTCGAGAACGAGCCGAACTCTTTCTGCACCGCCAGGAATGCTTTCGCGTTCGTGACCGCCGCCTGGATCTTGAGCCTGTTCCGCACGATGCCGGGATCGGCCATCAGGCGCTTCAGCTTCCTGCCGTCGAAGCGCGCCACCTTCCGGGGGTCGAAACCGGCGAAGGCCCGGCGGTAGTTCTCGCGCTTGCGCAGGATCGTGATCCACGAAAGCCCCGCCTGCGCGCCCTCGAGGATCAGGAACTCGAAGAGCTTGCGGTCGTTGCGCACCGGCACGCCCCATTCGCGGTCGTGGTAGCGCACGTAGAGCGGCTCCGTCCCGCACCACTCGCAGCGACGCTTGCTAGACGCCGAGGTAGCGATGCTGGATCTCCTCGCTCGCGGAGAGCTCGGCCGAGCTGCCGCTCCACGCGACCCGGCCTTTTTCCAGGATGTAGTGGCGGTCGGCGACGCGCGAGAGGGCCCGCACGTCCTTGTCGATGATGAGGATGGAAAGGCCGGAGGACTTGAGGCGCCCGATCGAGGCGTAGATCTCGCCGCGCACGAGGGGCGCGAGGCCCTCGGTCGCCTCGTCGAGGATGAGCAGGCGCGGATTGGTCATCAGCGCCCGGCCGATCGCCAGCATCTGCTGCTCGCCGCCGGAGAGCTGGTTGCCATAGTTCCCTTGCCTGTTCTTCAGGTTCCCGAAGAGCTCGTAGACGCGCTCGAGGGTCCACGGCTCTTTTGCACCCAGGCGGTTCGCCGCCGTCGCGACGAGATTTTCGCGCACCGTGAGGTTCGGGAATACCTGCCGTCCCTCCGGGACGAGACCGATGCCTTTCTGCGCGATGCGATAGGAAGGAAGGCCGAAGATCGCCTCGCCGCCGAAGCGCAGGGCGCCTTTTCGCGGGCGCGTCATGCCGACGATCGAGCGCACGGTCGTCGTCTTGCCCATGCCGTTGCGGCCTAGGAGCGTCACCACTTCGCCCGCGCGGACCTCCAGGCTCACTCCGAAGAGGACCTGGCTCGCGCCGTAGGCTGTCTCGAGCTCGCGGACTTCGAGCATCAGGCGCCGTCTCCGAGGTAGGCCGCGCGCACCTCGCGGTTCGCGCGGATCTCGGCCGGGGTGCCGGTCGCGATGACGCGGCCGTAGACGAGCACGGAGATCCGGTCCGCGAGCCGGAACACCGCGTCCATGTCGTGCTCGACGAGGACGAGGGTCTGCCGGCCCTTGAGGCCCTCGAGGAGCGCGATCATCCGCCGCGACTCGTCCGGTCCCATGCCCGCCATCGGCTCGTCGAGCAGGAGCAGGCGAGGGCGGATCGCAAGCACCATGGCGATCTCGAGCTGGCGTTGCTCGCCGTAGGAGAGGTTGCGCGCGAGGGTTGCATGCCGTCCCTGCAGGCCCACGTCGGCGAGCACAGAGAGCGCGGCCTCATTGAGCGCTCGATCGGCGGCTGCGGGGCGCCAGAAACGGAAGCTGTGGCCTTCGCGCGCCTGCACGGCGAGCGCGACGTTCTGCAGGACGGTGAAATCGGGGTAGAGGCTCGTGATCTGGAAGGAGCGCCCGAGTCCCTTGCGGGCGCGCGCCGGCGCGGCAAGGGCCGTGATGTCCTCGCCCGCGAAGGCAATCTGACCCTCGTCCGGGCGCAGGTTACCCGCGAGCTGCGCGATGAGAGTGGTCTTGCCGGCGCCATTGGGGCCGATGATCGCGTGTGTCTCGCCTTCCGCAACCGCAAGGTGCACGCCG
>JAFAGU010000251.1 GCA_019237595.1 Betaproteobacteria bacterium
TGGCGCGCATCTTCGCGCGCGTGCTCCGTCCCGGCTTCGAGATTCCCGGCGTGGCGAAGGCGCCCATGCCGTTCAACATTTCGATTGGAGAGGCGATAGATCGCTACGCGGTCGTTGCGCTGGCCCTCTCCTTCCTCGCTTTCACCCGGGAAGGCGCTTCCTTCGAAAAAATCTCGAAGATCGTCCAATCGCCCTTCCTCGGCGGAGCGGAGCGCGAGATGGCGGCGCGCGCGAAGCTCGAGGCGAAGCTGCGCCGCAAGCTCGACGCGCAGGCGGGGCTTGCGAAGCTGATCGCGAACGCGGAGGGCGCGCCGCTGCTGCGGCGGCACCTGGAGAAGGTGTTCGAGCTCCTCGGCGACGAGATGCCCTCGCGCAAGCCCTCGGCATGGGCGCGGCATTTCTCCGCGATCCTCGCCGCGGCGGGATTCCCGGGCGAGCGCACGCTCGACTCGGAGGAGTTCCAGGCGCTCGGCAAGTGGCACGAGATGCTGGGCGAGCTCGCGCGGCTCGACCTCGTCGCGCCGCGCATGGGATTCGCGCAGGCGCTCGCCACGCTGCGGCGCCTGTGCGCCGGCACGATCTTCCAGCCGGAGACGCCCGGCGAAGCGCCGATCCAGGTGCTCGGCGCGCTCGAGTCGGCCGGGCTCGAGCTCGAGCACCTTTGGGTGAGCGGCCTCGTCGAGGAGGCGTGGCCGCTGCGCGCGGAGGCGCATCCGTTCATTTCCGTCGCCGCGCAGCGCAAGGCCGGCGTGCCGCAGGCGAGCCCCGAGGCCTCGTTCGCCCTCGACAGGCGCATCACCGAGGGGTGGGCGGGCGCGGCGCCGGAGGTGGTGTTCTCGTGGTTCGCGAAGGAGGAGGACCGCGACCTGCTGCCGAGCGCGCTCATCCTTCCCTATCCCGAAGGCAAGTTCGAGGCGCCGCCGGCGCCGCGCCTGCGCGAGCTCATCCACGCGAAGGGGAACGTCGCGAAGCTCGAGGACCGGCGCGCGCCCGCGCTCGTCGCGCGGCGCGTGCGCGGCGGCACGCGCGTGCTCGCGGACCAGGCCGCGTGCCCGTTCCGCGCGTTCGCCCGCTGGCGCCTCGCGGCCGAGGCGCTCGAGGCGCCTCGCGAGGGGCTCGACGCCTCGGATCGCGGCAAGCTGCTGCATGAGTTCATGGCAGCGCTCTGGGGGGAACTGAAGGGCAGCCCTTCACTGAAAAGCGATGTCCTCCCCGCGCTCGAACGAGCTGCAGCCCGGGCGGTCGAAAGCATGCAGATCCAAGGCCGGTTCTCCGCACGCTTCGCCGAGCTCGAGCGCGGGCGCCTCGCGCGCCTGGGCGCCGAGTGGCTCGAGCTCGAGCGCACGCGCGAGCCGTTCAGCGTGCTCGTGCGCGAGGAGCGCGCGGTGCTCGGCTTCGGCCCGATCGAGCTCGACGCGCGCATCGACCGCATCGACCGGGTGGGCGAGGGGCGCGTCCTCATCGACTACAAGACGAGCCGCAACCCGTCGACCACGCAATGGGATACGCCGAGGCCGGGCGACCCGCAGCTGCCGCTCTACGCGGTCGCGATGAAGGGCGAGGTGTCGGCGGTCGCCTTCGCGCAGGTGCGCCCGGGGCAGATGCGCTTCATCGGCTACTCCGCGGAGGAGAAGACGCTGCCCGGCGTGAAGCCGTCGAAGAAGGGCTGGAAGCTCCTCCTTCGCGAATGGAAGGAGGAAGCCGAGCGGCTCGCGGGCGGTTTTGCGGGTGGCGATGCGCTCGTCGACCCCAAGCGCGGGATCGCGATCACGTGCCGCCAGTGCGACCTGCAGACGCTCTGCCGCGTCTACGAGAAGGTGAACGTCCTCGCCGAGGAAGAGCCCGAGGATGCAGACGAGTAGCGCGTCACGCCCAGACCGGATAGCCCTTCGCCGCGCGCGCGTAGCCGTCGAAGAGATCCAGCACGCGCTCCCGCCACGCGTAGACCGGATCGTCGGGCTCGAGGAGCCGCGTAGGCGACACGCAGCGCGCCCACTGGAACATGCCGAGGAGCACGTAGTCGGCGTAGCCGGGGCCGTGGCCCGATACGAAGCGATTCTGCACGAGCACCGGTCGCACCGGCTCGAGCGCGCCGCGAAACGCCGCGAGCGCCTGCTTGGGGTCGCCCGCCCACTCTTCCAGCCGCATGCCGAAGCGCTTCTCGCGCGACTCGCGGAAGTACGCCTTGTCCTTCTCGTGGATGCGCTCGAATATGTCGAGGAGGATCACCTTGAAGAGCGCGAGCTGCGGCGAGCGGATCGTCCACTGCTGGAAGAAATCGGTGAGCGCCACCATCGCCGCGCCGTCCATGAGGCCCGGGCGCGACGGGTAGGCCTGGTCGAGGTAGACGGCGATGTTCCAGGAGTCGGCGACCACCGTGCTCCCGTCGCGGATCACCGGCACCGTCTTCGAGCCGCTGAAGGCGATCGCGTCCTTCTCCGTGAAGCGCCACGGCACCGTCTCGAACTCGAGCCCCTTGTGCTTGAGCGCCATCTTCGCGCGCCAGCAGTAGGGCGAGAAGCGGCGGTCGTCTTCGGCTCCTGCGAGGTCGTAGAGGGTGATCACGTCGTGCCTGCTTTCCACCTCAAATGATACTGGACGAAAGCCAACGGCAAGAAGCTTTGGACATCCGCCGGTCCTTCATCGTCCAGGCGCCGGCGGGGTCGGGGAAGACGGATCTGCTCGTGAAGCGCTTCGTCGCACTGCTGGGCGTGGTGCGCCAGCCGGAGGAGGTGCTGGCGATCACGTTCACGCGCAAGGCGGCGGCGGAGATGCGAAAGCGGGTGCTCGAGGCGCTCGGCAAGCCCGAGCTCGCGCACCGGCTGCGCATCCAGACGATCGACGCGCTTTGCGTCTCGCTCGCACGCGGGATGCCGGTGCTCGCGCGCTTCGGCGCGGCACCCGCGATCGTCGAGGATGCCCCGGAGCTCTACCGCGTCGCCGCGGCGCGCACGCTCTCGCAGCTCAACCCGGCGGTCGAGCGGCTGCTCGCGCACCTCGACAACAACGTCGGGGAGGCGAGCTACCTCCTCGCGCAGCTCCTCGCCACGCGCGACCGGTGGCTGCGCCGCACCGGCGCCGCCCCGACGCGCGCGGAGCTGGAGGCGTCTTTCGTAGCGGAAAGAGAGAGATTGCTGGCAAAAGCTCGCTTGCTGCATCCGAAAGCTTCGGAGGATTGGGCGCGCGAGCTCTTAACCAATGATTTCAAGTGGAGAAAGAGAAACGCCGAAGCGCAAGCCCTCTCGCAGAACGAACCGCTGCGCGTCGCGCTCGCGGCGCTCTGCCAGATGCCGCCGGCGAGGTACACGGACGAGCAGTGGGCGGCGCTCGAGAGCATCCTCGCGCTCCTCGTGCCGGCGGTGACGAACCTGAAGCTCGTGTTCTCGGAGCGAGGCGAGGCGGACTTCACCGAGTTCGCGCACGGCGCGCTGCGCGCGCTCGGCTCGGCGGAGGAGCCGAGCGACCTGCTGCTCGCGATCGACCGCCAGGTGTCGCACATCCTCGTCGACGAGTTCCAGGACACCTCGCTCTCGCAGTTCGAGCTCCTGCAGAAGCTCACCTCCGGCTGGGAGCCGGGCGACGGGCGCACCGTCTTCCTCGTCGGCGACCCCATGCAGTCGATCTACCGCTTCCGCGAGGCGGAGGTGTCGCTTTTCCTGCGCGCGCGGCACGAGGGCCTCGGCCACCTGCCGCTCGAGCCGCTCACGCTCTCGACCAACTTCCGCTCGCAGGCGAAGGTCGTCGAGTGGCTGAACGCCACGTTCCCGCGCGTCTTGCCCGCCGAGGAAGACGCCGCCTCGGGCGCCGTGCCGTACTCGCCGTGCAGCGCGAGGCACCCGGCGCTCGAGGGCGCCGCGGTTTCCTGGAATTCCTTCTACTCGAGGGAGGAAGAGGCGAAGCGGGTGGCTCAAATCGTGAAGGACGCAAAAGGAACTTCCGCGATCCTCGTGCGCAACCGCGCGCACCTCGACGAGATCGTGCCGGCGCTGAACGACGCGGGCATCCGCTTCCGCGCGGTGGAGATCGAGCACCTGGGCGAGAAGCAGGTCGTGCAGGACCTCTATGCGCTCACCCGCGCGCTCACGCACCTGGGCGACCGCGTCGCCGCGCTCTCCGTGCTGCGCGCACCCTGGTGTGGTCTCACGCTGAGGGATCTCCTGCTTCTCGTTGCTGGACCGGCGGCGAAGGGGGACAGCCCGCAGCTCGGACTGTTCGAGGAAGGAAATAAAGAGGAAGACCTGCAACCCAAACGCAGCGACCTCGTTTCCGATCTCATGCGCGATGTGTCGCACCTCTCGGCCGACGGGCAGGCGCGCGTGGCGCGGGTGCGCGAGGTGCTCGGCGCCGCGTGGCGCAATCGCGCGCGCGGGTCGCTGCGTACGCGCGTGGAGGGTGCCTGGCTCGCGCTCGGCGGCCCAGCGTGCGTGGCGGAGGCCACCGACCTCGAGGACGCGGAGATCTTCTTCGACGAGCTCGAGCGGCTGGAGGAGGCGGGAAGCGTCGACCTCGAGCCCCTCGCCGAGAGCCTCGGCCGCCTCTATGCGCTGCCAGACGTCGAGGCGGGCGAGGACGCGGTCGAGATCATGACCATCCACAAGGCGAAGGGCCTCGAGTTCGACAACGTGATCGTCCCCGGCCTCGATCGCATTCCGAGGGCCGGCTTCAGGCCCTTGATGGCGTGGAAGGCCTTGCAGGAAGAAAAACTTCTTCTCGCCCCCGTCAACCCGAGCGGCACCGAGAAGGAGCCCGCCTACCACTACCTGCGCGAGCTCGAGAAGCAGGCGGAGGACATCGAGTCGGCGCGCCTCTTCTACGTCGCGGCGACGCGCGCCAAGTCGCGCCTGCACCTCCTCGCCTGCGGCCGCCCGGACAAGGACGGCGCCAAGGTGCGCGAGCCATCCAAGCGCTCGTTCCTCGCGAAGGTCTGGTGGCAGGCGATGGAGCGCTTCGGCCCGCCGCCGGAATCCGCGTCCGCGCCTCGCACCCCGGATCCGGTACATGACGTTTTCAAGCGGCTTTCAAAGGATTTTGTCCTCCCGGAAATCCCGAAGGCCGTTGCGTTCGATTCGATGGAAGAAGCAAAAGACGAAAACAACGTTGAGTTCTCCTGGGCAGGGGAGACGGCGAGGCACGTGGGCACGATCGTGCACCGCTGGCTGCAGCGCATGGCGGAGGATGCGCTCGAAGGCTGGGACTCCAAGCGCGTGGAGTCGCTCAAGCCGCGCTTCGCGGCGGAGCTCGAGCGGCGAGGCGTGCCGCACGAAGAGCTCGCGCGCTCGGCCGATGCGATCGCGGCCGCGCTCGCGAACGCGCTCGCCGACGAGCGCGGGCGCTGGGTGCTGGGGCCGCATGCGGAGGCGGCGAGCGAGTCGCGCGTGCGCGCCCGCATGTCGGGGGCGGGCGCGCCGGCAGGCTTCCGCACCTTCGTGATGGATCGCGTCTTCCGCGACGAGCGCGGCGAGCGCTGGATCGTGGACTACAAGACGAGCCGCCACGAGGGCGCGGACGCGGAAGGCTTCCTCGACCGCGAGCTCGAGCGCTACGCGCGCCAGCTCGAGGACTATGCGTCCGCGAGCCCCGGCGCGCGCACCGCGCTCTACTTCCCGCTGCTGAAGGGCTGGAGGGA
>JAFAGU010000310.1 GCA_019237595.1 Betaproteobacteria bacterium
AGAAGATGAAGGAGCGCCGGGAGCAGCGCCAGTCGCAATCCTCCGGCCAAGCGCCGGCCCAGAAGTAAGCTCGCTGAAAGCCCGGGCCGCTTGGCGGCCCGGCATGGCGCCGGGCCCGCGGCTCGGCTACGATTGCCGCTCTCGCCCGGCAGTCTGTCACTCTCCCCCGCATGAAACGCCTGCTGCAAATCCTGCTCGCCGCGAGCTTCCTGGCCGCGGCGCCCCTGCCCGCCCAGCCCCTCGAAAAGGCGGCCACCGTCGAAGGCATCACCGAGTACCGACTGCCGAACGGCTTGCGCGTCCTGCTGCTGCCGGATCCCGGCATCGACACCATCACGGTCCACGTCACCTACATGGTCGGGTCGCGGCACGAAGACTATGGCGAGAAAGGCATGGCGCACCTCCTCGAGCACATGCTCTTCAAGGGCGCGACCCATTTCCCCGACCTGAAGGGCGAGCTCGTGCGCCGCGGCGCGCGCTATAACGGCACGACTTCCCTCGACCGCACCACGTACTTCGAGACGCTTGCCGCGTCCGACGAGAACCTCGCGTGGGCGCTCGCCATGGAGGCCGACCGGATGACGCAGTCGTTCGTGCGCAAGAACGACCTCGATTCCGAGATGACCGTCGTGCGCAACGAATTCGAGATGGGCGAGAACAGCGCCGGCGGCGTGCTCTACGAGCGCATGCAGCGGCTCGCTTACGCCTGGCACAACTACGGCAACTCGACGATCGGCGCCCGCTCCGACATCGAGAACGTGCCGATCGAGAAGCTGCAGGCCTTCTACCGGCGCTGGTACCAGCCGGACAACGCGCTCGTCATCGTTGCAGGCCGCCTCGACGAGGCGCGCACGCTCGCGCTCGTGGCGAAGACCTTCGGCGCCATTCCGAGGCCCTCGCGCGCCTTGCCGGTGTTCTACACGCAGGAGCCGACGCAGGACGGCGAGCGCTCGGTGACGCTGCGCCGCGCGGGCGACACGCCGCTCGTGTCCGCGCTTTATCGGGTGCCCGCGGGCAGCCACCCCGAGTACCCGGCGATCGACGTGCTCGTGCGCGTGCTCGGCGACGTTCCTGCCGGGCGGCTGCATCGCGCGCTCGTGCAGGCCGGCCTCGCCACGCAGATCTGGGGCGCGGAGCGAGGGCTGCACGATCCGGGCGTCATGTACTTCGGTGCGTCGCTCGCGAAGGACGGCAACATCGATGCCGCGCGCGAGGCGATGCTGAAGGTGCTCGAGTCCCTCGCGTCGAACAAGATCCAGGCCGACGAGGTGGAGCGCGCGCGCACGGAGCTCCTCAACGACTTCGAGCGCGTGCAGCTCGACACCGGCTCGCTCGTGCGAGGCCTGTCCGAATTCCAGGCCACGGGCGACTGGCGGCTGTTCTTCCTCTACCGCGACCGCCTGAGGAAGGTAACCACGGACGACGTGCAGCGGGCCGCCGAGCACTATCTCAAGCCGGCCAACCGCGTCCTGGGCACTTTCGTGCCGACGCTGGCGCCCCAGCGCGCGGCGATCCCGCCGACGCCGGACCTCGAGGCGGCGCTCGCCGGCTATGCCGGCGGGGAAAGCATGCGCATGGGCGAGGCGTTCGACCCCACGCCCGAGAACATCGAGGCGCGCGTCGTACGCAAGACGCTCGCCAACGGCATGCGCGTCGCGCTGCTGCCGAAGAAGACGCGCGGCGGCCGAGTCGTGGCGAGCCTCACGCTGCACTGGGGAGACGAGAAAGGCCTTCAGAACCGCGATGTCGCCTGCAGCTTCGCCGGCGCGATGCTCTCCCGCGGGACGCTGCGCCACACGCGCGGCCAGATGAAGGAGGCGCTCGAGAAGCTGAACGCGAGTGTGTCCGTCGCCGGCGAGGGCGCCAGCATCGAAGTGCGCCGCGACAACCTCGAGCCGGCGCTGCGCCTGCTCGCCGAGATGCTCGAGGAGCCGGCCTTCCCGCCCTCGGAGTTCGACGAGCTGAAGCGCGCCGCCATGAGCGGCGCCGAGGCGCAGCGCACGGACCCGACAGCCGTCGCTTCGCTGCAGCTCGCGCGGCACCTCGAGATCTATCCCAAGGGCCATCCTAACTACACGCCGACCATCGACGAGCGAATCGAATGGATGCGGGACACGACGCTCGAGGACACGCGGGCCTGCTACCGCGATTTCTTCGGCGCCACGGGCGCGGATTTCGCTGCGGTCGGCGATTTCGACCCGGAGGCGCTCGCGCGCCTCGTCGAGTCGCTCCTCGGAGGCTGGAAGAACCCCAGGCCCTTCTCCCGCATTCCGTCGCGCTACTTCGAGCGCCCGGCGGCGCAGGACGACCTCATCACGCCGGACAAAGCGAACGCCGTGCTGCGTGGCGGCCTGAACGTGAAGATGCGCGACGACGATCCGGATTTCCCGGCGCTCGTCCTCGCCAACTACCTGCTTGGCGGGAACTCCGCCGCTCGCCTCCCCGCCCGCGTGCGCGAGAAGGAAGGCCTCTCTTACAGCACCTCGTCGAGCTTCGTCTCCGGACCCTTCGACCAGGCGGCGAGCTTCCGCGTCTCGTCGATCTTCGCGCCGCAGAACCGCGCGCGAGTCGAAAGCGCGGTGCGCGAGGAAATCGAACGGGCGGTGCGCGAAGGCTTCACGCCGCAGGAGGTCGAGACGGGGCGCAAGGCGCTCGTGCAGGCGCGGCGCCTCCAAAGAAGCCAGGACGGGGCGCTCGCGAACCGCCTCGCGAGCTACCTGTACTGGCAGCGGACCTTCGCGTGGGACGCGGCGCTCGAGGCGAGAATTGCATCGCTCGACGCGGCGCAGGTGAATGCGGCGCTGCGACGGCACCTCGATCCGGCCAAGCTGTCCTTCGTCGCCGCCGGCGACTTCAAGAGCACGCAGTAAAGGGAGAACACACCATGACCACCAAGAATGCCTGGGCCCGCGCGCTTCTCGCGCTCCTCCTATGCGCCCTCGCCACGGCGAATGCAGCCCCGCCGGCGACCAAGCGCTACACCCTGCCGCAGCACGGCACGCTCGAGATCGCCGTGCCGGCAGACTGGCAGGACGAGCTGCGCCCGGCGCCCGACCCCAAGCTGCCGCCTACGATCGCCTTCCACGCGCGCCAGGGCGCGCCGTTCGAGATCCTCGTGACGCCGATGTGGCCCACGGGCGCGAACGTGCCGGCCGCCACGCGCGACTCCATCCGCCAAAGCGTGCAGCGGGCGGCCGACGAAGCGAAGCGCGACGCGGCGGAGAGCACGCTTGCGCTGCAGGAGCTCGCAGGCAGCTCCGGCCCGGGGTTCTACTTTTCCGCGACCGACCGCGCTCCCAAGCCGGGCGAGTATAAGTACCTCACGCAGGGCATGGTGAAGACGGGCGAGCTGCTGCTCACCTTCACCATCCTCACGAACGACGGCCAGGCCGACGTCGTGCGAAACGCCCTCGCCGCCCTGCGGGGCGCCACGCAGGCGCGCTAGCGCCTGGCGGCCAGCAGGTCGCGGATTTCCTCGAGAAGCTTCTCCTGGCGCGGCGGCGGCGCCGCGGCAGGCTCTTCCTTGCGGCGGAAGTGGTTGATGATCTTCACCGCGACGAAGATCACCCACGCGATGATGAGGAAATCCACGACGCTCTGCAGGAAGCTTCCGTACATCACCTTCGCGGAGCCCACCTGCACCGCTAGCCCCTTGAAGTCGAAGCCGCCGATCAGCACGCCCACCGCCGGCATCACGATGTCGCCGACGAGCGAAGAGACGATCTTGCCGAACGCCGTGCCGATCACCACGCCGACCGCCAGGTCGACGACATTGCCCTTCACCGCGAAGTCGCGGAACTCCTTCAGGATCGAAGATCCCATCGCTGCTCCCCTCCCCTTGTGGTTTGCATTCAGGTAATTTCGTCGTAGCGCACTTCCAGGATCTCGAGCTTCTCCTCGCCGGCCGGCGTGCGAAGCGCCACCGTGTCGCCCTCGCGGGCCTTGAGGAGCGAGCGCGCGATCGGCGAAACCCACGAGACTTTTCCCTTCGCCGGGTCCACTTCGTCGGCGCCGACGATCGTGATGGTGCGCGAGCCTCCGTCCTCGCTGCGCACGGTGACCGTCGCGCCGAAGAACACCTGGTCGGTGTCCCTCCCCGCCGAGCGCACGATCTCGGCCGCCTCCAGGCGCTTGATGAGGAAGCGCACGCGGCGATCGATTTCGCGCAGCCGCCGCTTGCCGTAGATGTAGTCCGCATTCTCGGAGCGGTCCCCGAGCGAGGCGGCCCAGGCGACGGTCTTCACCACCTCGGGACGCTCGAGCTCCACGAGCCGCTTCTTCTCCGCCTGCAGGCGAGCGAAGCCCGCGGGAGAGATGTAATTCTTGCCCCCGGCCGGCAGCGAAGGCGCTTCGGGAACCCGGTCCTCCGAGTCCTCGTCCGCCTCCTTGACGAAGGCTTTCGACATCGCGCCATTATCCCTTGCAACGCGCAAGCCAGGCCCTAGAATGGCCGCACAAAGGGCAAGGGAGCGGGGGAAATACCGATGGCCGAGAAGGAAAAGCTCGATTTCCTGACCAAGCTTCGCATTCGCGACCTGATCCTGACCGGGATCATCACCATCGCGGCGGTGCTCGCGAACCTGCCCACCGAGTACGTCGAGCACACGCTCGGGATGAGCCACAACACGCTGCTCGCCGTGCTCGCGATCTCGGTGATCCTGGGCCTGTTCATGTACCTCAAGTTCTTCTTCTTCCTCGCAGTCGTGCTGCTCATCGCCGGCGCCAACATGCCCGAGCAGATTGCCCAGGGCATTACCGATGCGACCGGATTCACGATCTCCAAGGTGCCGATCGTGCTCTCGCTCGTCGTCATGGTGGGCATCGCGCTCATCAACTACGTCGTCAAGATCGTGCCCACCGGCCTCGAGCCCAAGCCGCGCGAGAAGAGCCCGGAGGGGGTGCGCGCGATGTTCTACGCGATCGAGAAGAACAACCTCGTGTACGCGCAGAAGGTGCTCACGATGCAATTCGACCCGAACCTGCACCACGACAACGGCTACACCGCCCTCGCGTACGCCGCGGCCAAGGGCAACCCCCAGATGGTCGAACTCTTCCTGCGCAACGGCGCCGATCCCTCGGTGGTCACCAAGGAAGGCGACACGCCGGTCGAGCTCGCACTGCGCTTCGGGCACAACGAGGTTGCCGACATCCTCAAGCGCGCTCGCCAGGCGATGGGACAGCCCGCGGCGGATCCCGAGCCTGCTCCCCAGGCCGGATAGGCCCCGCGCGTTGACCTGAGGCAAAGGCGGGCGGCCTTCGGCCGCCGGACTTGCCATTCCGGACTCGCGGGCGTACTGTACATCTGTACACTGCCCCATTTCCCCTCGAGAAAAACAACTTAACCACCTGATTCCCTTCATGGATACCCAAACCGTCCCGACCGTCGCCGAGCAGCCCATCTCGCGCGACACGCTCATCGAAAAATACGCCAAGGGCGACGAGGCAAGCATCGACGAAGTCCGCAGGCGCGTCGCCCGCGCGCTTGCGCAGCCGGAGAAGGAGGAGCGCCGCGCCTTCTGGGAAGCGCGCTTCCTGGAAGCGCAGGAGCAAGGCTTCATCCCCGCCGGCCGCATCAACTCGGCCGCGGGCGTGCAGCTTCAGGCGACGCTCATCAACTGCTTCGTCCAGCCCGTGGGCGACTCCATCTCCGAAGTGGTCGACGGCCGTCCCGGCATCTACACCGCGCTCAAGGAGGCGGCCGAGACCATGCGCCGCGGCGGCGGCGTCGGCTACGACTTCTCCTCGATCCGGCCCAAGGGCGCCGAGGTCAAGGGCACGCACTCGCGCGCGAGCGGGCCGGTCTCCTACATGCGCGTCTTCGACCAGTCTTGCGAGACGGTGGAGTCCGCCGGGTCGCGCCGCGGCGCGCAAATGGGCGTGCTCCGGTGCGACCACCCCGACATCGAGGAATTCGTCCACGCGAAGGACAAGGGCGACCTCAGGAACTTCAACATCTCGGTCGGCGTGACCGACGACTTCATGCTCGCGGTGGAGAAGGACTCCTCCTTCGAGCTGGTCCACAAGGCGAAGCCCTGGCCGAGCGAGCAGGCCTACCAGCGCGCCGACGGCATGTGGGTCTACCGGAAGATCCGCGCCCGCGAGCTCTGGGACCAGATCATGCGCTCGACGTACGACCATGCCGAGCCCGGGATCCTCTTCATCGACCGGATGAACCGGGACAACAACCTGAACTACTGCGAGACGATCGAGGCCACGAACCCGTGCGCCGAGCAGCCGCTCCCGCCCTACGGCTGCTGCTGCCTGGGCTCGATCGACCTTACGAAGTACGTCACGAACGCCTTCTCCGAAGCCGCGAGCTTCGACGAAGAAGCCTTCGGCAGGACGGTCGAGGTGGCGATCCGCATGCTGGACAACGTACTCGACGTGACGGCATGGCCGCTCGAGCAGCAGCACAACGAGGCGATGGCGAAGCGCCGCGTGGGCCTAGGGTTCACCGGCCTGGGCGACGCGCTCATCATGCTGCGCCTGCGCTACGACTCCGACGATGCGCGCCGCATGGCGGCGCGCATCGCGCAGACCATGCGCGACCATGCCTACCGCGCCTCGGCCGAGCTCGCGAAGGAGCGCGGCTCCTTTCCGCTCTTCAACGCCGACTTGTACCTTTCCGGGACGAGCTTCGCCACCCGGCTGCCGGACGACCTGAAAACCCTCATCCG
>JAFAGU010000387.1 GCA_019237595.1 Betaproteobacteria bacterium
AGATCGTTGGAGAAGTAGCTGCGAAGGAATCCGAGCATGGGCAAGTGACGACCTTTTCCTCGACTTTTTTCTGTTCCCGTACGGGGCCTTAGCTTCGCGCCGGGGTCCCTCCGAATGGCCGCTATGATACGCTAAGGAAGCGCTGCAGGAATAAGGCTTTAATGCTCGGGAAGGCACCCGGGCCCGTAGAACCCTCCGCAATTTAATGTCGCTTTCCGACGACCAAGTCCGCAGGATCGCCAGGCTCGCTCGCATCGACGTGCGCGCGGACGAAGTGCCGGCGGTGGGCAGCCGGCTGAACCGCGTGCTGGGCCTGATCGAGCAGATGAGCGCCGTCGACACCTCGGGCATCGAACCCATGGCGCATCCGCTCGATGCACAGCTTCCGCAGGGCCAGCGCCTTCGCGAGGACAAGGTCACGGAGGAAAACGCGCGCGAGCGGCATCAGTCGATCGCGCCGCAGGCCGCCGACGGGCTCTACCTCGTCCCGAAGGTCATCGAGTAAGTTGATCCGCACCCGGTGTTGAATTCCACCGTCTCCGAGCTTTCCGCGGCGCTCGCGGCAAGGAAAGTATCGTCCGTCGAGCTCGCGAAGGAATGCCTCGCCCGCATCGCCCACTACGGCGAGCTGAAGGCTTTCATCACTGTCGACGAGAAGCGCGCGCTCGCGGACGCAAAGAGCGCCGATGAAAAGCGCGCGAAGGGCGCCGCCGGTCCGCTGACCGGCATCCCGATCGCCCACAAGGACATCCTGTGCACGCGAGGCATGCTGACGAGCTGCGGCTCGCGCATGCTCGCCAACTTCGTGAGCCCCTACGACGCCCACGTCGTCGAAAAGCTTTCCGCCGCGGGCACGGTGCTCCTGGGCAAGTGCAACATGGACGAGTTCGCGATGGGCTCGTCGAGCGAGACGTCGTACTTCGGCGCGGTTCGAAATCCCTGGGACAAGCGGCGCGTGCCCGGCGGCTCCTCGGGCGGCTCCGCTGCCGCCGTCGCGGCGAGGCTCGTCGCCGCGGCAACCGGAACCGACACGGGCGGCTCCATCCGCCAGCCAGCGGCGCTGACGGGAATCTGCGGCCTGAAACCCACCTATGGCGTCGTTTCGCGCTTCGGCCTCGTGGCCTTCGCTTCGTCGCTCGACCAGGCCGGGCCGATGGCGAAGAGCGCGGCGGACCTCGCGCTCCTCATGAATGCCATGGCGGGCTTCGACGCCCGCGACTCGACGAGCCTCGAGCGCGAGCCCGAGGACTATGCGCGTTCGCTCGAGCTTTCCTTGGACGGCTTGCGCATCGGCCTGCCGAAGGAGTATTTCGGCGAAGGCATCGAGCCCGACGTGCGCAAGCGAATCGAAGAGGCAGTCGCGTGGTTCCGCTCGCAGGGCGCGAAGACGATCGACGTGGAGCTGCCGAACGCAAGTCTCGGGGTTCCCGTGTACTACGTCATCGCTCCTGCGGAGGCGTCGGCGAACCTCTCGCGCTTCGACGGCGTACGCTACGGGCACCGTGCCGCGGAGTATTCGGATCTCCTCGACATGTATTGCCGCACGCGCGCCGAGGGCTTCGGCGCCGAGGTCAAGCGCAGGATCCTGGTCGGGACCTATGTCCTTTCGCACGGCTACTACGACGCCTACTACCTCCAGGCGCAGAGGGTGCGCCGCCTCATCGCGCGCGACTTTGCGCGCGCGTTCGAGCGGTGCGATGTCATCCTCGGACCCACGTCGCCCGGCACTGCGTTCGAGCTCGGCGCCAAGTCGGACGATCCGGTGCAGATGTATTTGAACGACATCTTCACCATCCCGGCGCCGCTCGCCGGGCTGCCTGGGCTCTCCATTCCTTGCGGGTTCGACGGCAAGGGCCTTCCGGTCGGCCTGCAGCTCATGGGACCGCACTTCTCGGAAGCGAGGCTCCTCGGCGTCGCGCACCGCTACCAGCAGGCAACCGACTGGCACCTGCGGGTGCCCAGCGGGACGCCGCTATGAAGGCCCTCGTGCTCGCGGCGCTCGCCTGTGCGACGTTGCCGGCCGTGGCGCAGGAGAAGGTGGAGACGCGCGAGCTCGTCGGGCGCGTCGGAAGCCGGCCCGCGCTCATCGTGCTGCATTCGATCCGCCGCTCCGACACCAACTGGCGCGTGACCGGCGAATACATCGTGCTTCCGACGCTCGCCCGACGCTACCTCGAAGGCGAGCGCAGCCCGGAGCGGGGCTTCACGTCCCTTCGCGAAGGCGCGAGCGCCATTCTCTTCGGGCATCCATCGACGGGCGAGCTGCGCGGCACGTATCGGGACGGCGTCTTCAAGGGCACGCGCTACGGGCCGGGCGGCCAGGAGCGCGAGCAGTTCGAGTTCAGCGAGGAATTTCCATCGATGGAGGGCTACAGCGCCTCGGTCGCCTGCGAGGCGGCCGACGCCGCGTACAGCTCGCACCTCTCCTACGTCGTGGACGCCGGCAAGCTGCAATCGCTCGAATGGTCTTCGCAGGTCGGCAGCGACAACCACTCGTGCCGCGTCGCGGGCCTGGCGCAGCAGCCGCTCCCAGGCGGCTTGAAGGCCGTCTCCGGCGCCTGCGCGGTTACGTTCCGCGACGTGGGCGAAGCGGTCAAGGTTTCGGCCGAGAATTGCGCCTCGGCCTGCGGCTCCGGCGCCTACCTGGAGCCGATGCTCGTCGACCGGCGCGGCGGCTGCACGCTCCTCCGTCCGAGGGAGCGATGAGCTGGGAGATCGTCGTCGGCATGGAGACGCATGCGCAGCTCCTCACGCGCAGCAAGATGTTTTCCGGCGCGGCCAATGCCTTCGGCGCGTCGCCGAACACGAACGCCTCCGCGGTCGACATAGCGCTTCCCGGTACGCTTCCCGTCGCGAACAAGGCAGCGGTCGACCACGCGATCCGTTTCGCGCTGGCGGTGAACGGCAAGATCAGCCCGCGCTCGATCTTCGCGCGGAAGAACTACTTCTATCCCGATCTCCCGAAGGGCTACCAGATCAGCCAGTACGAGATCCCGGTGGTCCAGGGCGGCGCCGTGTCCTTCTTCGTCGGCGAGCTCGAAAAGACCGTCCGCTTGACCCGCGCGCACCTGGAAGAAGACGCCGGCAAGTCGCTGCACGAAGACTTCCAGGGCATGACCGGCATCGACCTCAATCGCGCCGGCACGCCGCTCCTCGAGATCGTCTCTGAGCCTGAGCTCCGTGGCGCAAAGGAAGCGGTCGCCTATGCGCGCGCGCTGCACGCTCTCGTCGTCTGGATCGGAATCTGCGACGGGAACAT
>JAFAGU010000012.1 GCA_019237595.1 Betaproteobacteria bacterium
TCTTGCACGAAGCGGGCGATGGCCAAGACCGTAAGCGACGCGCTCGTCGAGCGCCTGACGAAGTGGGGCGTGGGCCGGATCTACGGTTATCCGGGTGACGGCATCAACGGCGTGGTCGGCGCGATCCAGCGCCAGAAGAAGATCGAGTTCATCCAGCCGCGCCATGAGGAGATGGCCGCCTTCATGGCCTGCGGGCACGCGAAGTTCACGGGAGAGCTAGGCGTGTGCCTCGCGACGTCCGGTCCAGGCGCAATCCACCTGCTGAACGGTCTCTACGATGCGAAGGTCGATCACCAGCCGGTGCTCGCCATCGTCGGGCACACGTCGCGATCGGTCCTCGGCGCGAGCTACCAGCAGGAAGTCGACCTGCCGTCCCTCTTCAAGGACGTCGCCAGCGAATACGCACAGGTGGTGAGCTCCGCGGTGCAGCTCCGCCATGTCGTCGATCGCGCGATTCGCACGGCGCTCGGTCAGCGCTGCCCCGTCTGTATCGTCCTTCCGACCGACGTGCAGGAACTCGAGAACGAGGAGCCGCCGCACAAGCACGGCGCCGTGCACTCGGGCATCGGCTACTCGGCGCCGCGGATCGTCCCGTCGCCGCCGGAGCTCGAGCGGGCCGCGGAAATACTGAATGCCGGAAAGCGCGTCGCGATGCTGGTGGGCGCGGGCGCGCTCGGCGCGACGAGCGAGGTGCTCGAGGTCGCCGATGCGCTCGGGGCCGGGGTCGCCAAGGCGCTTCTTGGCAAGACGGTCGTCTCCGATGCGCTGCCATTCGTGACCGGCGGCATAGGCCTGCTCGGCACGAAGCCGACCTACGACATGATGATGGCGTGCGACACGCTTCTCGTCGTCGGCTCGAGCTTCCCGTACTCCGAGTTTCTGCCGGAGGAAGGGCAGGCGCGGGGCGTGCAGATCGACATCGACGCGCGGATGATCGGGCTGCGCTATCCGATGGAAGCGAATCTCCTCGGCGACAGCGCCGAGACGCTGCGGCTCCTGCTGCCCATGCTCCGGCCCAAGGCGGATCGGAGCTGGCGCGCGAAGATCGAGGCGGGCGTACGCAAGTGGTGGGGCACGCTGGAGGAGCGGGCGATGCTCGCCGCCGATCCGCTCAGCCCGCAGCGGCTTTTCCACGAGCTCTCGCCGCGCCTGCCGGAGGACGCGAACCTCGCGTGCGATACCGGCTCGGCGGTCTTCTGGTATTCGCGCCATCTCAAGCTCGCCCCGACCATGCGCAGCGCCCATTCCGGCAGCCTGGCATCGATGGGCGCGGCAATGCCTTATGCCATCTCCGCCAAGTTCGCGTATCCGGGCCAGCCGGTATTCGCCTTCGTCGGCGATGGCGCGATGCAGATGAACGGGCTCGCCGAGCTCATCACCGTCGCGAAATACTGGAAGCGCTGGCCCGACCCCCGCTTCATCGTGCTCGTCCTCAACAACCGCGACTTGAACATGGTGTCGTGGGAGCAGCGCATCCTGCAGGGCAACCCGAAGTTCCGGGATTCGCAGGACCTCCCGGACTTCTCGTACGCGGCATACGCGCGGCTCCTTGGCTTCGACGCCCTGACGGTCACCGATCCCGACTCGGTCGCCGACGCCTGGGACTACGCGCTTGCCCAGCAGCGGCCCGTGCTTGTGGAAGCGATCGTCGATCCGGCGGTGCCGATGCTTCCGCCGCACGTCACGCTCGAGCAGGCGAAGAGCTACCTCACCGCGGTGCTGAAAGGCGATCCCGAGGCGTTCCGGATCATCAAGGCTTCGGTCAAGGAAGTCCTGGCGTAAATCGGGGTCAGCCCGGCGCTTTTACCTAGCGACGAACGCCTGCCTTCTTGAGCACGCTTTCGCGCCGGGTGAGCCACCACCCGTACTGCTCGGGCCACATTGCGTATTCCGGATCGACGCCGAGCTCGCGCGCGGCGTGCAGCGGCCAGTTCGGGTCGTAGAGCGCGTCGCGCCCCACGGCAATGAGGTCCGCGCGGCCCGCCTGCAGGGCTTCCTCGGCCTGCGCGCCGGAAAGGATGAGCCCGACCGCCATCGTCGCAATTCCGGCTTCCGCCCTGATCTTTTCCGAGAAAGGCAGCTGGAATCCCGGTACGCGCGGCAGGGCTGACCTCGTCGCCGCGGTGGCGGGGCCGAGGATGCCGCCGGACGAGCAATCGATCACGTCCACACCGGCCGTTTTCAGTTTCCTGGCGAAGGTCACGGAATCTTCGGCGCTCCAGCCGCCTTCCACGTCGTCGATCGACGAGATCCGGACGAAGAGCGGCTTGCCTGCCGGCCAGGCCTCGCGCACGGCGCGAGCGACTTCGAGCGGGAAGCGCATGCGGTTCTCGAGGCTTCCGCCATATTCGTCGTCGCGCGTGTTGGAAATGGGGGAGAGAAAGGTGTGCAGGAGGTAACCGTGCGCTGAGTGGAGCTCGACGATCTCGAATCCGGCGGCGTGCGCGCGCCTCGCCGCTTGGCGGTACGCC
>JAFAGU010000191.1 GCA_019237595.1 Betaproteobacteria bacterium
GGCCGAATACGACTTCGACTATTCCAATGCCGAGCGCGGCAAGTACTTCAGGCGATTGCTGAAGGAGGGGTCAAACGTCGTCGTGCTGGATCGCGACCTCGCCAAGGCGTTTCCAAACTCGGCAGCGGTCAACAAGGCCCTGCGTGCCGTGCTCAAGACGAGAAAGCTGAAGGCGTCGGAAAAGAAGAGCTAACCCCCGGCACCGGCATCATTCCGGTTTCTTGTCGCCGGTGCGGCGATCTTCGGAGGCGATCTTGTCCTCGCAGTAGTGCAGGAGGATGTTGGCGAGGATGACGGCGAGCGCGACCGTGCCCGCCCACCACAGCATGCCCAGGCCGGCGAGGACGCCCACCGCGCACGAGCACCACACGGTCGCGGCGGTGTTGATGCCGCGCACCGTGATGCCTTCGTGCCAGATGAGGCCGGCGCAGAGGAAGCCGACGCCGGTGACCACCTGGCCGGCGACGCGCGCCGGGCCGGTCGCGTCGCCCACGAGCGCGCCCGCGATCACGTAGGCGGCCGCGCCCAGCGCGACGAGCGCGTTGGTGTGCAGCCCCGCGGCGTGGCGCCGCACCTGGCGCTCGAGGCCGATCGCCGCACCGAGCACCACCGCCACGACGAGGCCCACGGCGTGGCCCATGTCGAGCGGAATTCCCATCGGGATGTTCATGGCGTTTCCTCCCCGGGGCGGAGCATAGCGCCGGTGGCGGATTACTTCAGCGCGAGAAGCGCCTTGTCATCGGGCCATGGGTAGCGCCTCCAGCCGACGAAGGGCTCGGCATCGGCCAGCGCGGCGCCGAAGCGTTTGTGGAGCAGGGCGATCAGGTCCGCCGCGGCGGGCGGCTCGGTCGGCCATTCGGTGAAGAGGATGCAGCGAGGGCGGTCCGAGCCCGCGCCGACGGTTTCGGGAATGCGCGTGGCATAACGCACGCGTTTTGCGCCGTGGGAAGCCAGCTCGCGCTGCAGCTCGCCCGCCCACTTCACCGCGGCACTTTCTTCGCTCTCAGGAAGCGCGAAGCGGGCGACGGAGATCCAGTCGGCATCGATCGCCGCGCCGTCGTCCGCCGAAGGCGCGGGCAGCACGGCGCGCTCGAGATAGAGCGTCTGATAGCGCTTGCGCCCCGCGGAAGTGGCGCGCACGTCGGCGCCGTAGGCGTCGCGCGGGTTGATCGATTTATAGCGCTCGGTCTTGAACACGCCGGAATCGGCGAGCTGGTACACGTTGAACACGGCGAGCCCCCCGACCTTGGGCCGGTAGGACGAAACGGTGCGCGAGCCGAAGCGAAGAAGGTCGGGCGCGTGGCGGTTCGCGTACCACGCCTCGAACACCGCGCGGTGCTCGGGCCCGTAGTCCACCTCGGCGACATAGAGAATCGGTCCGGCCATGGCCGCGAGTATAGGGATATAGTCGCGCGGTCCCTCCGCCCTCCGATCGATCTTCCATGGCATTTCGCAAGCTCCTCTTCCTGGCGGCGCTTTTTTCCTCGGTCCACGCGTTCGCGGCCGATTGGCCGGCGAAGCCGCTGCACTTCATCGTCCCGTACCCGCCCGGCGGCGGCACGGACGTGGTGGCGCGGCTCGTGGCGGCGAAGGTCGGCGATTCGCTCAAGCAGCCGGTCGTGGTGGAAAACCGCGTCGGCGCGAACGGCGCCATCGCGACGGACTACGTGGTGAAGGCGCCGCCCGACGGCTACACCGTGCTCTTCGACGCGCAGAGCGCGGCGATCACGCCGGCGATCTCGAGGGTCGCCTACGATCCGGTGAAGGACCTGCAGCCGCTCGCGAAGCTCGTCACGCAGGCGTTCGTGATCGCCGCCACGCCGAGCCTGCCGGCGAAGAACCTCCGCGAGCTCGTCCAGGTCGCGAACGCGCGGCCGCAGGGCCTGAACGCCGCCGCCCCCGGTTCGGCTACTTATCTCGCCGGGGAGCTCTTCAAGCTCACCACCGGAGCGAAGATGACCTTCATCCCGTACAAGGGCGGCGCGCCTGCGACGCTCGCCATCATGAGCGGCGAGACGGACATCGGCTTCATGGACGTGCCCTCGGTCGCGACGCAGATCCTCGCCGTCCGCATCAAGGCGCTCGCCGTGACGACGCCGCGGCGCGTGAAGCTGCTGCCAGCGGTGCCCACCTCCGCGGAAGCGGGAATGCCGGAGTTCGCCGTGGAGGGCTGGCTCGGCTCGTTCCTGCCGGCGCACGCGGCGCCGGAGATCGTCGAGCGGCTCAACCGCGAGGTGAACGCGGCGCTCGGCGCGCCGGAGGTCGTGGCGAAGGTGGAGCAGATCGGCGGCGAGCCGGTGCGCGAGTCGGCGGCGCAATTCACGCGCTACTTCCACGACGAAGTGGCGCGATGGAAGGACGTCGTCGTGCGCGCCAAGGTGAAGGTCGAGTAGTGCCGCGGCTGCCTTATCCGAGCGCCGTGTCGCCGCAGGTGCAGGAGCTGCTCGACGCCCGGCCGCCGCGCAACGTCTTCCGCATGCTCGCGCACGCCGAGGCGCTCATGCCGGGACTCATGGAGCTCACGGGCGCGATCCTCTACCGGGCGAAGCTCGACCCTGCGCTTCGCGAGCTTGCGATCCTGCGCGTGGGCAAGCTCTGCGGCTCCGCCTACGAGGTCGAGCAGCACCGCAAGATCGCGAAGGCCGTGGGCCTGTCCGACGAGAAGGTGGAAGGCGCGCTCCATTTTTCGTCGCAGCCCATCTTCACCGCGAAGGAGAGCCTGCTGCTTCGCTTCGTCGATTCCGTGAAGCGCGACGTCAAGGCGCCGGACGATCTTTTCTCGGCGGTCGTCGAGGCGCTCGGTCCGGAGCAGACGGTCGAGCTCCTCATCCTCATCGGCACGTACATCATGCTCGCGCAGGTGCTCGAGAACGCCGGCGTCGAGCTGGAAGGCGGCACGGGGCCCGCCGACGCGGACGTGGCCCGGATCTTCGGAAAGCAGAAATCGTGAAGGCGGTGATGTTCGTCCCGGCGCCGGGCGGCGCTTCGGTCGAGGTGCGCGAGATCGACGCGCCCAAGCCGTCGGCGGGCGAGGCGCTGGTCCGGGTCAGGGCCGCGGGCCTCAACCGCGGCGAGCTCGTCGTTCGCCGCTCGCTCCGCTCGGGGCCGCCGCAGCAAACCGGGATCGAGTTCGCCGGCGAGGTGGCGGCGCTTGGGCCGGGATGCTCGCGCGTCAAGGCGGGCGATCGGGTGATGGGCCACTGGAAGGGCGGGCAGGCCGAATACGTCGCGTGCGACGAGCGGCTCCTCGTCCCGGTACCCGCGCGCCTGACGTGGATCGAGGCGGGCGCCTGGCTCAACGTGTTCACCACGGCGCACGACGCGATCGTCACGAACGCGGGGCTCCGGCGCGGCGAGTCGATCCTCGTCAACGCGGCTTCCTCGGGCATCGGCGTCGCGGCGCTGCAGATCGCCCGGCTTCTCGGCGCGCGCCCGGTGATCGCGAGCTCCCGCTCGAAGGCGAAGCTCGAAAAACTCGGCGCCTTCGGCATGGACGTCGGCGTGGCCGCGGGCGACACGGCCGCGGTGCTCGCTGCGACGGGCAACAAGGGAGTCGACGTGCTGATCGACAGCGTCGGCGGTGCGAGCGCGCAGGCGAACCTCGAGGCGACGGCCATCCTCGGCCGCATCGTGAGCGTCGGGCGCCTCGGCGGAAACACGAGCGAGATCGACCTCGACCTCCTCGCGTACAAGCGCGCGAAGCTCATCGGCGTCACCTTCCGCACCCGCACGAAGGAGGAGCGCATCGCCTGCGTCCAGCGCTGCGCCGAGGACCTGCTGTCGGCGCTCGCCGAGGGCCGGATCGGGCCCGTGGTCCACGAAGTGTTTCCGCTGGCGAAGATCGCCGCCGCCCACGAGGCGATGGAGCGGAACGAGCACCTCGGGAAGATCGTCATCGAGCTGGCTTAGGTTCCGCACGTTTCTTGCGGCAAGCGGGCGGTTTTCCAGGAGACCGCCATGCGCCGCAGCCCCGCCTTGCTCTTCGCCTTCTCCCTGCTGTCGATCCTGCCAGCTTTCTCGGCCGCGCAGGAGCGCGACCGGCGCGACCGCGGCGACGCGCGCGACGAGCGCCGCGAAGAGCCGCGCGAAGCGCAGCGCGAGGAGCCTCGCGGGGCGCGGCAGGAAGAGCCGCGGCACTTTGCGCGGGGCGAGCGCCTCGCCGACCAGTACCGCCACCACAACTACGTCGTCGACGATTGGCGCGACCACCGCCTGCACGCACCGC
>JAFAGU010000225.1 GCA_019237595.1 Betaproteobacteria bacterium
TGCGCTGCGCCGGCGTCGCGCGCCCGACGTTGAACGTGCGGTAGTAGCAAGTGCGGTAGCCCATGAAGGACTGGATCACGTCGAAGAACGCCTGGTCTCCCGGGCGGATGAGGCGGTCGGTGAAGTTGTGCGGATGCGGGCTGCAGCGCTCGCCGGAGATCGAGTTGATCGCCTCGACGCAATCGGAGCCCATCTCGTAGAGGCGCTTCGTCGCGAGCGCGACGATCTGCGACTCCATGACGCCGGGCTTGAGCGCCTCGGCGATGTCCTGGTAGACGCCGTCCACCATCGCGGCGGCCATGTTGAGGAGCGTCAGCTCGTCGATGTTCTTGACCTCGCGCGCCTGGAGCATCGCTTGCTGCCCATCTCGAACTTTTATTTTTTCTTCTTGCAGGGCAAAAAGCATGGGCGGCTCCACCACGTCGATGCCGATCGGCATGTCCGCCACGCCCTCTTCCTGCAGGATCGCCTTGATCTCCTTTGCCGCGTCCTTGAACAGGAACGGATCGGCACCGACGGCGCCCCGCATGCCGAGGTTGCCGGCACGGCAGTGGTCGGTGTGCAGCCACGGCGCATAGAGCTTGTGGTGGCGCGCGGCGCTGCCGAAATCCCAGATGTACGGATCGCCGGTTCCGGTCAGGAGCGAATAGCGCGTGAGCTTGTCGCGCGCCCACTCTCCGATGACGGTGCTCGTCGTGTAGCGGATGTTGTGCTGGTCGAAGCAGAGCAGCGCGCCGAGCCCCGACTGCGCCAGTGCGGCACGCACGCGCGCCAGGCGATACTCGTGCAACCGGCGGAAATCGACGCGCTCCTCGAAATCGACCTGCGTGCGTCCCGGCGCCTGCAGCGGGCGATCCCAGCGGTGCTTCGGGTCGATGTCGTCGGGCCGGACGACTCTCGGCGCCGGCCGCTTCGCTTTCGCCATGGGAAGGAACTCCTCCGGCGAAATTCTACTTGGAGATGAGGTCCATCCGTCGGCGCAGCCGCGCCGCTGTTTCGCGATCGCCCGCGTCTTCCGCGCGCTTTGCCTGGACGCCGAGCCACGCGAGCAGCGGCCGCGCCCAGCCCTGCGCGGAAGAGAGGTCGACCGCGGCCTGGATCTCCGCCGGCGTGATCGCCGTCTTGCGCAGCGCGACGCCCGCCGCGACCAGCCGCGAGAGCGGGTCATCGCTCGCCTTGCCGGCGCCTTTGCCGAGCAGGTAGTCCCCGTAGGCGATCTCCTCGGGCCCAGCGTCCTGCCGCAGCGCTTCGAATGCCGGGCAGCCGTCGAATTCGAGCGAGGCGGTGCGCACTGCGCAGCGCACGAGCTCGGCGCGGGCAAGGAGGTCCGCGCGGCCGGTGCGCTTGAGGTTCGCCTTGACGTCGGCGAAGTCGGATTCTGCGAGCGCCGTGTCGCCGACGAGGTAGTCCTGGCGGAAATATTCCATCGAATCGGCGGCATTGAGCTGCCAGTCCGGCGGCGTGGGCGAGCCAGCGCACGCGCACAGCGCGAGGGTGGAGAGAAGAAGGAGCCGCGCCCTCACGGCAGGCGGATCTGCGTCTCGCCCTTGTTGAAGGGCCACTTGCGGTTGATCTCGTCGATGAGCGAATTCACCTTGCGCAGGCTTGCGTCGACCTCTGCCCTCAGCGCGGAAAGGTCGCGGCTCGCCGCCTTGGCGTTCCCGCTCACCGCCTGCGCGTCGGCGAGGATCCGGTCCACGCCCTTCAGGCTTTCGCGCACTTCGCCGAGGAGCGCGTTCGCCTGGTCGACGGCGCGCTGGGTGCCGTCCACGACCCCGCCGTTGCCGAAGAGCCGGTCGTCGGCTTTCGCGAGCACGCCATCGAGGCGCTGCGCGACGCCGCCCATGCGGGAAAGCAGCGTGTTCGCGTGGTCGATGGCGAGGAGCACTTTCTTCGCGTCCTCGTCGCTGCCCAGCGCCGCCGCGAGCACGCCGCCCTTGCCCGCGAGCCGCTCGGTTACCGTCTTGACGTTTCCGAGGCTCGCCTGGAGGCTCCCGGTCGAGCCCGTCATGTCCTCCAGGTTCTGCAGGACGCTTCGCAACGACGCCACCATGCGCGGAATTTCCTCGGACGTGTCGCCGCGGAGGACGGGACGCTCGGCGCCGTCGGCAAGCGATTCATCCTGGAGATTGCCGGTGAAGGCCCGGATGCGTGCGGAGCCCACGATGCCGCGCTCGAGCGTGAAGATCGTGCTTTTCTTCAGCCAGCGGGCGTCCTTGAGCGGGACGCGCACATCGATGCGCGCGCGGCCGTCGTCGCCGAGCTCGATGCGGTAGACCCGGCCGATGGGAAAGCCCGAGAACGTGAGATCCATCCCGATGCTCACGCCTTCGGCGTTGTCCGAGACGAGCGTAAGGCGCTGCGTCGCCTCGAAAACGCCGCGGGCCCAGAGCACGTAGAGCACGAACCCGACGCCGATGATCACGGTGAGGCCGAGGAGCAGCCCGGCCCGGAACGGCAGGTTCTTCGCGATCGCCTTGTCGTCTGGCGCGGCAGCCATCACGCGTACTTTACCGCCAGCGAGACGAACTCGATCACGGCGAGCGCAAGGATGAGGCGCACCATCGCGCCCATGACGGCGATCGGCGCCGACTTGAGGTTCGCGTTCGCCTCCAGGCCGGCCGCGATCGGGATGCCGGCCACCACCACGCCGAAGGTCATCGACTTGAGGATGAAGCCGGCGAGGATGGCGATGCTGAAGACGCCTGCGACCTCGCGCGTGTAGGGCGCGAAGCCCCACGGCGAGACGCCGTACATCGCGATGTACGCGAGCACGAGCGCGATGGCGCAGGTAATCACCGTCAGGGCGGCCACCGAAAGGGCACAAGCGACCACGCGCGGCACGAATTCGCGCTTGAGCGGGTCGATGCCCTGCGCGCGCATCGCCTCGAGCTCGCCCGAGGCGTGCATGAGCGCGACCTCGGCGCTGATGGCCGAGCCGGAGCGCAGCGCGACGATGAGGGCGGTCCCGAACGGCAGGAGCTCGAGGACGAGGACGCGGAAGACGAGCTCCAGCGCGTAGTCCGAGAGGCCGTATGCGCGAGCGGCGTTGACCGTGATCTGGATCACGAGCAGGCTCAGGACCGCCGAGAAAACCGTGAAGCCCGGCAGCAGCTGCCAGGCCGTGAAGTAGATCTGGCGCACGGCCACGGCACGCGTGGCCGCCGAGTACGTCTCCCGCGAGAGCGCCGCCGCCGCGGCAGCGAGCGCGAACCGCGCCGCGTGCCCCCATGCCTCGAACCAGCGGATCGCGTGCGCGGCGTGCTCGGGCGTGTCCACGCGGGCTCCTAGCCGCCGGCCGCGAGCGCCTCGACGCGCGAGGCCTCGAGCCCGAGCTTGCCCGCCGCCGCGAGGATTTCCTTCCAGGTCGCCTCATCGACGGGAACGCCTTCCTTCTCGCGCTTGGCGCGCATCTCGCGCTCGGGCTCGCCGGCAATGCGCAGCTTGTCGAAGCCGGGCGCCACCGGAGAAGCCCTTAGCGACTGCAGGAACGCCCTCGCCTCTTCCACGAACGCGTCCTTCTGCGGCAGCGCGGAGGGATCGATCAGGATCGCAAGCATGCCGTTCCAGACGCGCTTCTTCGAGCGATCGCCCTCCTGGTGCTCGGTGCCGCCGCCGCTGAGCGCTCCGCCGAGGAGCTCGCAGGCCAGCGCAAGGCCGTAGCCCTTGTAGAGCCCGAAGGTGCGCAGCGCGCCCAGCGGCTCGACCACGCCATAGCGAGGATCGCTCGTCGGGCGTCCCTGGTCGTCGATCAGCCATTCCGGCGACACCTTGTCGCCCTTGTTGTAGGCGACGCGCATCTTGCCCTGGGCGACGGCGCTCGTCGCCATGTCGAGCACGAAGGGCGGCTCGCCAGGAAGCGGGATCGCGATGCAGACCGGGTTCGTCCCGAAGCGCGCGTCGGCGCCCGCGTAGGGCGCCACGATGGCGCGCGAGATCACGTTCACGAAGTGCATCGAAACGAGGCCCTGCTCGGCGGCCTGCTCGCCCCACTGCCCGATCCGTCCCAGATGATGTGCGCGGGCGAGCGTCATCACGCAGCTGCCGTGGCGCTTCGCGCGCTCGATCGCGAGCGCCATGGCCTCGTGGCCGATCACCTGTCCGTAGCCCTTCGCGCCGTCGAGGGCGAGAAGCGCACCCGCATCGAGCTTCACCTGTGGATGCTGGTTCACGGCGAGGCCGCCCTCGAGGAGCGAGTCCACGTAGCGGGGGATCATGCCGATGCCGTGCGAATCGTGGCCGAGGAGGTTCGCGGTGACGAGGTTCTCCGCGACCATGCGCGCCTCGCGCGCGTCGCTGCCGCCGGCCGCCACGACCGCCTCGATCGCGCGCACGAGCCCGTTCTTTGCGAAAGTTCGCGTCATGAGGCGGCCGAGTTTACTTGCTTGGCGACGCGGCGCGTGACGTCGAGGAACGCTTTCACGACGGGCGACGAGTCGAGCCGGCGCCACGCGACCGCGGTGCGCGAGGCGGGCGTCGCTTCGCGAAGGGGCCGGAAGGCGACGCCGGCGAGCCCCATCTTCTGCGCCGAGGCGGGAACCAGCGCGACGCCGATGCCGGCCGACACGATGCCAACCACCGTGTGGGTCTGGTTTGCCTCTTGGGCAACGCGCGGCGTGAACCCGTTCTTCAGGCAGAACCCCATGACGAGGTCGTGGTACACGAGCCCCGGCTGGCGCGGAAAGATGACGAACGGCTCGCTCGCGAGCCGCTGCGCCGGCACACGCTTGAGCGCCGCGAGCGGATGGCTCGCCGGAAGCGCGACCACGAACGGCTCCTCCAGGATCGTCTCGAACTCGAGCTCCGCGTCCGGCACCGGCGGCCGAAGGAGGCCCACTTCCACGTCCCCCCGGCGCAGCGCCTCCAGCTGCTGCGGCAACGTGAGCTCGCGAAGCTCGAGCCGCACGCCGGGAAAGCCGTGCGAAAAATCCCGAAGGACGAGCGGGAGCAGGGAATAGGCGGTCGCAGCCAGGTAGCCGATGGCGAGGCGCCCGACTTCGCCGCGCTCGGCGCGCTGCGCGAGCTCGACCGCCTTGGCGGCGCGCGCGAGCGTCGCCCGCGCCTCCTCGAGGAACGCGGCGCCCGCATGCGTGAGCGCCACGCGCCGGCGCGTGCGCTCGAACAAGCGCACGCCAAGCTCCCGCTCGAGGCCGCTGATCGCCTGCGAAAGCGGCGGCTGCGTCATCGACAAGCGCTTCGCCGCGCGCCCGAAATGGAGCTCCTCGGCGAGAGTGACGAAATAGCGCAGCGAGCGGAGTTCCAAGCGGGCTTGCTCTCTTACGTGCTGGGCGCGGCGGAAGGGCGACTTATACAGTTGCCGTATCAGTTCGACAGCAATTATAGATTGGACGGCGGTAGGGCCGATTCCTAGACTCGCTCCGAGGAGCACCAGAGGGAGGAGACCATGAAAAGACGCGACCTCATCAAGGCAGGCGCGGCCCTCGCCACGGCCGGCGCCCTGCCGGCAGTTCCGGGCGTGGCGCAAGCGCAGGCCTGGACGAACCAGCCGGAAAAAGGCGCGAAGCTGCGCGTGATGCGCTGGAAGCGCTTCGTGGAGGGCGACGAGCGCGTGTGGATGGAGAACACGAAGCGCTTTTCCGAGCGCTACGGCGTCGAGGTGCGCGTCGACAGCGAGAGCTTCGACGACATCCGGCCGAAGGCGGCGGTGGCCGCCAACGTCGGCAGCGGCCCCGACATCATCCTCGGCTGGTTCGACGATGCGCATCTCTATCCCGACAAGCTCGTCCCGGTCACCGATGTCGCCGAGTACCTCGGGAAGAAGTACGGCGGCTGGTATCCGGTGTCGCGCGACTACGGGATGCGCGGCAAGGAGTGGATCGCGCTTCCGATCGGCGCGAATGGCGGCGCCATGGTGTACCGCAAAAGCCACGTGCAGGCCGCGGGATTCGAGGCGTTTCCCGCGACGTGGACGGAATACCTGAAGCTCGCGCAGGCCATGAAGGCCAAGGGTACGCCGGTGGGCCATGCGCTCGGCCACGCGAGCGGCGACGCACCGACCTGGCTCTACTGCCTGTGGTGGGGCTTCGGCGGAAAGCTCGTGGACGAAAAGGGCAACGTGACGATCAACAGCCCCGAGACGCTCGCCGCGCTCGAATACGCGAGGCAGCTCTACGCGACCTTCCCGCCGGGCACGCTTTCCTGGCTCGACCCGAGCAACAACAAGGCGTTCCTCGACGGACAGATCAGCTGCACGAACAACGCCATCTCCATCTACTACGTGGCGAAGAGCTCGAACGACGAGAAGCTGCGCGCCATGGCAGCCGACATCGAGCACGCGCACTGGCCCGTCGGCCCCATCGGCAAGCCCACGGAGCTCCACCAGATCACGCAGGCGATGGTGTTCAAGTACTCGCGGTACCCCAAAGCGGCGAAGGAATACCTGCGCTTCATGATGGAGAAGGAGCAATACGCGCCGTGGCAGACCGCCTCGCTCGGCTACGTCATGCAGCCCCTTGCTGCCTACGAGAACAGCGCTATCTGGACCGAGGAGCCCAAGGCCGCCGCCTTCCGCTACGGCATGAAGAACATGCGCCACCACGGCTACGCCGGCCGCCTGGGCGCTGCGTCGGCCGCGACCCTCGCCGACTTCATCGTCGTGGACATGTTCGCGGAGGCCGCATCGGGCGACAAGTCGCCCAAGGAAGCCGCCGAGCGCGCCACGAAGCGCGCCGAGAGGTACTACAAGGTCTAAAGGATGAAGGAGCGTTTCTGACACGCCGGGGCGGCTGGCCGGCTCCGGGCACCTCCTCCGCCCGCCCGGCGGCCGCCCCGCGCGTGGTTGTGTTCACTGCCATGGAGCCGCAATGAAAACCACCGCCGTCGAGCCCTGCGACCTGCAGGCTTCCGTGATCGCCGTCCCGCCGCTCGCGCGGAACCCCGACCTATCGTTGAACGAAAACGAAAACCGCGCGCTCATCCGGCACCTGGAGCTCGGCGGCGTGCGCTCGCTGATGTATGGCGGGAACGCCAATTTCTACAACCTGCCGATCTCCGAATACGCCCGCACGCTGGACTTCCTCGCCGAGGCCGTGGGGAAGGACACCTGGCTGCTTCCTTCCGCGGGGCCGGACTACGGGCGGCTGCTCGACCAGGCTGCCTTGCTGCGCGAGCGAGCCTTTCCGACCGCCATGGTGCTTCCGTCGCAGTTTCCGTCCACCGATGCGGGCGTCGCCACGGCCATCCGGCGGTTCGCCGAGCGGCTCCAAAAGCGCGTCGTCGTCTACGTGAAAGCCGACAACCAGATCTCGGTCGAGGCGCTGGGCCGGCTGGCGGAGGACGGCCTGCTCTGCTCGATCAAGTACGCGACCGTCCGCCACGACCCGGCGATCGACGCCTACCTCACGCGGCTCGTCGAGCGCATCGGCACCGACCTTCTCGTGAGCGGCATCGGCGAGCGGCCCGCCATCGTGCACTGGAAGAAGTTCGGCATCCGGGCCTTTACCTCGGGCTCGGTTTGCGTGGCGCCGCGCTCCTCGATGCGCCTTCTCGCCCTGCTCAAGCGCTCGGCCTACGGCGAGGCCGAGGCACTGCGCGCCTCGTTCCTGCCGCTGGAGGACTGCCGGGACCAGCTCGGCCCGATCCGCGTGCTGCACGACGCGGTCACCCTCGCCGGGATCGCGGACATGGGCCCGATCCTGCCGCTGCTATCGAACCTGGAGGCGCCGGAACGCGCTAGAGTCACGCCCGCGGCCCGGGCGCTCTTGGGCCTGGACCGCGCCCTGTTGGAGGAAAGAGCCGCTTGAAGTCCGTCGCTGTATTCCTCGCCGCCTGCGCCTGGGCGCTCGCGGCGCCGGCGCAGCCTTATCCCGCAAAGCCGATCCACCTCGTCGTCCCATACGCGGCGAGCGGCACTTCCGACATCCTCGCCCGACAGATCGGGCCGAAGCTCACCGAGGCCTGGGGCCAGCCGGTCGTGGTCGAGAACCGCACCGGAGCAAACGGAAACGTCGGGGCCGATTTCGTGTCGAAAAGCGCGCCCGACGGCTACACGCTCCTCATCACCGACCTGGGCGGCCTGGTCATCAGCGCAAGCGTGTACAAGCTTCCCTTCGACCCCTCGAAGGACTTCACGCCGGTGACGATGGTCTCGTATTCACCGCACGTCCTGGCGGTGCATCCCTCGCTGCCGGTGAAGAGCGTGGCGGAGCTGGTCGAGCACGGGAAGAAGAACCCGGGCAAGCTGAATTTCGCGGTATCGGGCATCGGCGGCGCGCCGCAGCTCGCGGGGATCGAGTTCGCCCAGCGCATGGGCGTGAAGTGGACCTACATTCCGTACAAGGGCGGTTCCGATGCCGTCGCGGGCGTCGTCGGCGGACAGGCGGACGTGCTCTTCAACGGCATGCTCGCCACGTGGCCGAGCGTCCAGGGCGGGCGGCTGCGGGCGCTCGCCGTCTCGTCGTCGCAACGCGTTCCTTCGGCGCCCGACACGCCGACGGTCGCCGAGCAGGGACTGCCGGGCTTCGAGACGGGGTCCTTCCAGGGAATCGTCGGCCCCTCGGGGATTGCGCGCGAGATTGTGGCCAAGCTGAACGGCGAGCTCGCGAAGATGCTGAACAGCGACGAGATGAAGCAGCGGTTCGCAAGACAGGGAACCGAGGTGCGCACCGGCTCGCCCGAGTCGCTCGGGCAGTGGCTCAAGACCGAGCAGGCGCGCTGGGCGAAGGTGGTGAAAGAATCCGGAGAAAAATTTGACTAAGCGGAAGAAACCAGAAGATCTGCGCAGCCACCGCTGGTACGGGGTGAACGACCTGCGCTCGTTCGGCCACCGCTCGCGCACCGCGCAGATGGGCTACGACCGGAGCGACTACGCCGGCAAGCCGGTCATCGCGATCATCAACACGTGGTCCGACATCAATACCTGCCACACTCACTTCAAGCAGCGCGTGGAAGAAGTGAAGCGCGGCGTCTGGCAGGCGGGCGGCTTCCCGGTCGAGATGCCGGCGATGTCGCTCGCGGAGCCGATGCAGAAGCCCACGACCATGCTCTATCGCAACTTCCTCGCGATGGAAACCGAGGAGCTGCTGCGCTCCTACCCCGCGGATGGCGCGGTGCTCATGGGCGGCTGCGACAAGACGACGCCGGCGCTCGTCATGGGGGCGCTCAGCATGAACCTCCCGGCGATCTACCTCCCGGCGGGGCCCATGCTTTCGGGCCACTGGCGCGATACGACGCTCGGATCGGGGTCCGATACGTGGAAGTACTGGGCGGAGCTGCGGGCCGGGACGATCACGCCGCGCGATTGGCAGGAGATCGAGGACAGCATTGCCCGCTCGCCGGGCACCTGCATGACCATGGGCACCGCGGCCACGATGATGTCGCTCGCCGAGAGCCTCGGGCTCACGTTGCCGGGCGCGTCGTCCATTCCGGCGCCCGACTCGAACCACGCCCGCATGGCCACGCTCACGGGCAAGCGGATCGTCGAGATGGTGTGGGAAGCCCTCAAGCCGCGCGAGCTGCTGACGAAGGAATCGTTCGACAATGCCATCGTGACGCTCATGGCGATGGGTGGATCCACGAACGCGCTCATCCACCTCGTCGCCCTCGCCGGCCGCGCCGGCATCAAGCTACCGCTCGAGCGCTTCAACGAGCTCTCGGCGAAGACGCCGCTCCTCGCCAACGTCCGCCCATCGGGCGACCGTTATCTCATGGAGGATTTCTACTACGCGGGCGGCCTCCGCGCGCTCCTGGGCGAGCTGAAGGACCTGCTGCATCTCGGCGCGAGGACGGTCAATGGCCGCTCGCTGGGCGAGAACCTCGAGGGCGCGCGGATCTTCAACGAAGACGTCATCCGCAGGCGGGGGAATCCGCTCAAGGCTTCCGGCGGGCTCGTGGTGCTTCGCGGCAACCTCGCGCCCACCGGGGCCGTGATCAAGGCAGCGGCCGCGACGCCGAAGCTCCTAAAGCACACCGGCAAGGCGGTCGTGTTCGAGGACTACAACGACATGGCGGCACGCATCGACCGCGACGACCTCGAAGTCGACGCGGACTCGGTGCTGGTGCTGCGGAACGCCGGGCCCCTCGGCGGGCCGGGAATGCCGGAGTGGGGCATGCTCCCGGTACCGAAGAAGCTCCTCAAGCAGGGCGTGCGCGACATGGTGCGGCTCTCCGATGCGCGCATGAGCGGGACGAGCTACGGCACCTGCGTGCTCCACGTCTCGCCCGAGTCCTTCGTCGGCGGGCCGCTCGCACTGGTGCAGAACGGGGACGCGATCGAGCTCGACGTCGAGCGCCGCGAGCTGAACCTCAAGGTCCCGGAGGCCGAGCTCGCGAGGCGGCGCAGCGCCTGGAAGCCGCCCGCGCCCCGCTATGCGCGCGGCTACGGCTCGATCTTCTCGCGCCATGTCAAGCAGGCGGACCAAGGCTGCGACTTCGATTTTCTCGAAGGCGACGCACCGACGCCCGAGCCCGAGATACACTAGCAAAAAAGCTGTCCGGATCCGCCTCTCCGACGCGAGGCGGCAACCTTAGAACCGGTTTCTTCCTGCCATGGCCGCAGTCACGCTGAGCGCCGTTCGAAAGTCGTTCGGGTCCACCGAAGTCGTCCACGGGGTCGACGTCTCCATCGCCGACGGGGAGTTCTGCGTCCTCGTCGGCCCTTCGGGCTGCGGCAAGAGCACGCTCCTTCGCATGATCGCGGGGCTCGAGGAGATCACCGCCGGTGAAATCAAGATCGGCGGCCGGGTCGTCAACAAGGTGCCGCCCAAGGAGCGCGACATCGCCATGGTGTTCCAGAACTACGCGCTCTACCCGCACATGAGCGTGTACGACAACATGGCGTTCAGCCTGAAGCTCGCCGGCGTGGCCGCCGACGAGTCGAAGCGCAGGGTGCAGGAAGCGGCGCAGATCCTCGGGCTCTCGGACTACCTGCAGCGCTACCCGAGGCAGCTCTCCGGGGGCCAGCGCCAGCGGGTGGCGATGGGACGCGCGATCGTGCGCAAGCCCCAGGTCTTCCTCTTCGACGAGCCGCTCTCGAACTTGGACGCGAAGCTCCGCGTGGCGATGCGCACCGAGATCAAGGAGCTGCACCAGCGCCTGCGGACCACCTCCGTCTATGTCACGCACGACCAGATCGAAGCCATGACCATGGCGGACAAGATCGTCGTCATGAACGAGGGCCGGGTCGAGCAGATCGGCTCGCCGCTCGATCTCTACGACAATCCCGCGAACCTCTTCGTCGCCGGGTTCATCGGCTCGCCGGCCATGAATTTCATCCCCGAGCGGCAGAACGGCCGCGACGTCGTCGTCGGCATCCGGCCCGAGCACTTTGCGATCTCGACCGACGGCATGCCGGCGGACGTCGTCGTGGTCGAGCCCACGGGGGCCGATACGCTCGTTTTCTGCAAGCTGAACGGCGTGGAAGTGACCGCCATGGTGCGCGAGCGCCACGCCTTTCGACCGGGGGAGTCCGTGCGGCTCAAGCCTCGGTTAACCTACCTGTTCGACCCCGCGAGCGGCGCCCGCCTGGCGTAGCGCGCGGCAGTTCAAGTCACCGGAGGAGGAGACACCATGGCAATGAAGAGAAGGGACCTGCTCAAGGCAGGCGCGGGTATCGCAGCGGGCGCATCGCTGCCCATGATCTGGGTGAAGGACGCCAACGCCCAGTGGAACAACGCCCCTGAAAAGGGCGCGAAGCTCCGCGTGCTCAGGTGGAGCCGCTTCGTCCAGGGCGACATCGACCAGTACATGAAGAACGTGGAGGCGTTCCAGAAGAAGTACGGCGTGGAAGTGCGCGTCGACAACGAAAGCTGGGAGGACGTGCGGCCCAAGGCCGCGGTCGCGGCGAACGTCGGCAGCGGGCCGGACATCATCCTCGGCACGAACGACGACGCGGACCTGTATCCCGAGAAGCTGCTCGACGTCACCGACCTCGCCAACTACCTCGGCAAGAAATACGGCGGGTGGTATAGCGCCGGAGAGCAGTACCTGCGCCCGGATGGCAAGAGGTGGATCGGGATCCCGCTCGGCGCCGCCGGCAGCATGATGGTGTACCGCGAGAGCCAGGTGAAGGCCGCCGGCTTCGACAGCTTCCCGAAGAACACGGACGACTTCCTGAAGATGATGAAGGCGCTCAAGGACAAGGGCACGCCTGGAGGCTTCGCGCTTGGCCATGCGACGGGCGATGCCAATACCTGGTGCCACTGGGTCGTGTGGGCGTTCGGCGGCAAGATGGTGGACAAGCAGAACCGGGTGGTCATCGACAGCCCCGAGACCCTGCGCTCGCTCGAATACGCGAAGGAGCTCTACGGGACGTTCGTCCCCGGGACGCTCTCCTGGCTCGATCCGAGCAACAACAAGGTCTTCCTCGACGGCCAGATCTCGGTCACGAACAACGGCATCTCGATCTACTACGCGGCGAAGACCTCCAAGGATCCGAAAATCAACGCGCTCGCAGCCGACATCAACCACTCCACCTACCCGGTGGGACCGTCGGGATCGGGCGCGGCGTTCCACCTCTTCCTGAACCAGATGATCTTCAAGTACACGAAGTACCCGAAGGCGGCGAAGGAGTTCATCCGCTTCATGATGGAGGAGGAGCAGTTCGGCCCCTGGATGCAGGCGAGCATCGGCTACGTGGCGCACCCGCTGCGGGCATACGAGAAGAACCCGATCTGGACCGCCGATCCGAAGCACCTGCCGTATCGCGACGCGGTGAAGGAGTTGCGTCCCGCCGGGTACGACGGGAAGCTCGGCTACGCGTCCGCGGGCGCGCTCGCCGACTTCATCATCGTCGACATGGTGGCCGAGGCCGCCTCGGGCAAGAGCTCTCCCAAGGAAGCCGCCGAGCGGGCGCAGAAGCGCGCCGAGCGGTATTACAAGGTCTAAGCTCGGCAAAGAAGCGCGCCGAGCACCACAATAAGGTCTAGGCCTTTGCATCGCTGGCTGGAAAGCAGGAACGTCCTCGGGGGGCTTTTCATGCTCCCCGCGGCGATCCTGCTGCTGCTCTTCCTTACGTACCCGCTCGGCCTGGGCACCTGGCTCGGCTTCACCGACGCCAAGGTCGGGCGCCCGGGCGAATGGGTCGGGCTGGACAACTTCCAGTTCCTCGCCGGCGACAGCGTGGCAAGGCTCTCGCTCTTCAACACGCTCTTCTACACGGTGGTCGCGAGCGTGCTCAAGTTCACGCTCGGGCTCTGGCTCGCGCTGCTCCTCAACCGGAGCCTGCCGTTCAAGTCCTTCCTCCGCGCGATCGTGCTGCTGCCGTTCATCGTCCCGACCGCGCTTTCTGCCATCGCTTTCTGGTGGATCTACGACTCGCAGTTCTCGGTGGCGAGCTGAGCGCTCACGAAAATGGGCGTCATCCACGAGTACATCGATTTCCTCGGCGATCCATGGAACGCGCGGCTCG